>CAZHDQ010000007.1:707-18404 GCA_964531595.1 uncultured Anaeromyxobacteraceae bacterium | reverse complement strand
CCCCGGCGTCAACCAGTATTGGGCCTGCGACGCGGGTCGCGTGGCCTATCACGACTACGAGGAAGGCCGACTGGCCTCGGCGCGTGTCCGCGGTCAGGACGCCGCGCCCAGTGACGCCCTGGACGCGCTGGCCCGGGCGCTGGACGCGTTGCCGGAGGATGCTCGTGTGCTGGTAGTCTTGTCGCCGACCATGACGGTCGAGGACGCCTGGACCGCGGCATGGCTCTTCCGCGGCCGACCGGGGACAGTGAGGTTCGCCATCGGCGGCCGCGCGCCTGGCTTCCAGGACGATATCCTGATTCGGGCCGACAAGGCGCCTAACCGTGTGGGTCTGACCCACGTGCTAGCTGCCCTGAGTGCCGCACCCGTGCCGCTGGGGCCGGCGCTTGCCGGCACGCCGACCGGCGTCATTGTTTTCGGCGACGACCACGCCGCTACCGAAACCCTGGTGGCGGCCATGAACGATGCGCAGGTAAGCGCCGCTTTCGTACCGCGTGAAGGTGGGTTGGCCGAAGCGGCCGGGGTGGTATTGCCCTGCCTCTCGCCCTACGAAACGAATGGTACCTGGATCAACGAGTTCGACGTGATCCAGCGAGTGCGTCCGGCGCTGACCCCATCCGGGGACGCGCGTTCAGTCCCTGCATGGGTAGCGGACCTGGGGGCGCGCCTGGGCGACCGGACAGTGGCGGCGACCCCGGCGACGGCCTTTGCCCAGGCGGCTGCAGCGATCCCGGCCCTTTCGGGTCTGGAATTCGACGGCATCGGTCCATTCGGAATCGCTTTGAAGTGACCAAGGAGCGGACCATATGACCTGGACATTCCTGTTGGTCGCCACAATCAAGGTGATTCTGATTTGCGTGATGTTCGCGCTGGTCCTAGGGGCGCTGCTGACCTGGGTCGAGCGTCGGATGTCTGCGTTGATTCAGGACCGCCTGGGTCCCAACCGTGCCCAAATTGGTGGTGTGCGGGCTTGGGGCCTGCTGCACCCGATCGCCGACATGCTCAAGGCGTTCACCAAAGAGGACTTCGTCCCGGCCGGGGCGAACCGCGTGATGTTCTTCCTGGCGCCTGCGGTGGCCTTGGCCCCGGTGCTGATCGCATTTGCTGTGATCCCGTTCGGCCCGGGGGAATGGTTCACGATCGCCGCACTGGACAGCGGAATGCTGTTTATCTTGGCCGTCGGCGGCTTCGGTATCTATGGTGTTGCGCTGGGCGGCTGGGCCTCTAACAGCAACTTCGGGCTGTTGGGTGCGCTGCGCGGGGCGGCCCAGATGATCTCGTACGAGGTCACGATGGGCCTGAACCTGGTCGGTGTGTTCGCGGTGTTCGGTACGCTCAGTTTGACGCAGATGGTGCTTGGCCAGGGCGAACTGTTGTGGGGCTGGCTGCCGAAGTGGGGCGTCGTCGTCCAGCCGGTGGGCTTCCTCCTGTTCCTGGTCGCGTCGATGGCTGAAAACAAGCGTGCGCCGTTCGACCTGCCAGAAGGTGAATCGGAAATCATCGGTTACTTCGCCGAATTTTCCTCGATGAGATTCGCGACGTTTTTCCTGACGGAATTCGTCGAGGTCGTGCTGATCTCCGCCATCGCCGCTACCGTATTCTTCGGCGGCTGGCAGATCCCCTGGGTCGACCCCGAAGGCATCGCCGGCGGCTGGATGATTCTGGCCCAAGTGGGGACTTTCGTGGCCAAGGTCTTGATTTTGTGCTGGTTCCAGATGCTGGTCCGGTGGACGCTGCCGCGCTTCCGGTACGATCAGTTGATGAATCTTGGGTGGAAGATTCTGCTGCCCCTGAGCTTGGCGAACATCCTGGTGACTGCCGTGGTGCTGGCGTTCATCGGGTGATGATACGGTCGGCCGTGCGCCGGCCTTTCGAGGTGCAAGATGGCGAAACTGGTCGACCGTCCAAAGCCGGACTTGGTGATCCAGAGTTACATCCCTGAAATCATCCGTGGCCTCAAGGTGTCGAACAGGCACTTTTGGGTGAATCTGCTGACCCGAAAGAACGTCGTTACGCTCCAGTACCCGGAAGAAAAGAACGAGTACCCGGCGCGTTTCCGCGGACAGCATCGGCTGATGAAGCGCGAGGACGAATCGGTCCGCTGCGTCGCCTGCTTCCTGTGTGCAACCGCATGTCCGGCCGACTGCATGATTATCAAAGCCGGCGAACGGGACGATTCGAACGAAAAGTACCCGATCTCGTTTGATATCGACTACATCAAGTGCATCTTTTGCGGCATGTGCGAAGAGGCGTGTCCCTGCGACGCCATTCGTCTGGATACCGGCATCCACAAGAGCCCTGCTTACACGCGCGGCGACGAACTGATGGGCAAGGTCGACCTGCTGGCCAGGGGTGCGCTGTCGGTCGCCAAGCAGGGTGGCGAATTCAAGTAGTCGCCCAGGCAATTACGGACTTCGGTCTTGTCTTCGTGGGTGAACCACGTACTTCCCTTTCTTGATCCGCTCCGGTAGCGCTATGATGGTTCGCCCGCGGATTATTGCGAGCAAGCTGGTTTCAGTTCCCTGATGGGAGTCTGCTCATGACGCTGCACAAGACCTTGTCCCCGGCAGCCGCATGGTCCCTGGCCTTTGCGTTCGCATGCTTCCAGTCGTGCGCGTCAACCGATTCGGGGACCGATGCCTGGGTCGATCCGGGTTTCGAAGCCGTCGGGGACGCCGCCGACGATGCCGCCGATGATGCCACCGACGACGCCGCCGACGATGTCTCCGACGATGCCGCCGATGATGCCACCGATGATGCCACCGACGACGCCGCCGATGATGCCCCTATTGAACCCAGGGTGCCGCCCTACGCCTGCGTTATCGATCCTGAGTGTAGCCGCGTGATGGTTGCGTCACATCGCGGATTTCACCTTTCGCTGCCGGAAAATTCGCTGGCGGCCCTGCGCGCAGCAGCGGCCGTGGGTGCCGACTTCGTCGAGATCGACGTCCGCCACACCGCCGACGACGAACTGGTGCTGATGCACGACGGGAGTGTCGATCGCACGACCGACGGCCGTGGCGATGTCAACGATCTCTCGTGGGAACAGATCCAGGGGCTGACGCTGAAAAATGCACCGGAGGGGGCGACCGATCCAGAGGTGCTGCGGGTTCCAACATTCGAAGCCGCCTTGTCGCTGGCCCGGGAACTGGGTATCGCCCTGTACGTTGACCAGAAGACCGATCGGACCGGCCTGGTTCTGGCAGTGGTGCGCGCCGGTTCGTATTTCGATATCGCGATGATCCGCGATGGGATAGCCCCAGTGGCCGACATGGCGGCCCAGGAACCGCGGTTGTGGGTCATGCCGGCCGTCAAGAACATCGCGGACCTTGAGGACGCAATCGATCGCATCCCTGACCTGCGGATTGCCGAAGTATCCAAGGGCGATATCGACCTCAACCTGCTGGCTGCTATGGCGGCGGCCGGTGTCAAGGCCCAACAGGACGTCTTCCTGCCCGACTTCTTGGGTTCGATGGGCGACTACTCATTATGGAAGACCTTCGTAGACGCCGGGGTGTCGCTGCTCCAGACTGATTACCCCCACCTGCTGGTGCCCGCGGCTGCGACGTTCAACGCCACCGGCACCTTCCCCGAGACTGGACCCGCGAACGAGTGACCCCCGACTTCTAATCTGCGACCGTGCGGTCGCTGTCCCATGGGGTTGGCCCATGATGCCGGCGTCGCGGGAATAGGTTTGATTTCGTTGCTCTGGACAGCGGTTTCATGGTTTGGCCCCTTTGGCGGTAGCATTCCCAGATGGATGTGCGTTCTTCAGCGAGGGTTTGCCCTAGACGCCGGCTTGCTTGGCCGGTGCTGACAGTCTGTTTCCTTCTTTGCCTGGCCGCGCCGGTCCAGGCTGACGCCCCGAAGTCGTCGTCGCGGCCGAAGGACACTTCCGATCTAACTACCGATGACCGCACTCCCTACGTTGAACTTCTGGGCGCCATGGCCGGCGGGATGGTCCATCGGCACGGCGTCGGAGCGGTGGACGCGGTCGTTGCAGCCGGAGGGTGGAACGTTCGGCTGGCCATCGTCGCCCCGATCCGGTTCGATCGCGACGGCTTACGGCGCGAGGACTGGGACGAGCGCGCCGACTACGGTCGGATCCTCGGCGAACTCTCGTATGGTCGTCGTGGCGACGCACTATTCGCTTCCCTGGCGCCCGTTCGCGCATGGCACCTGGGCACCGGCACCCTGGTTACCGGTTTCGAATCGACCGTCGACCCGGACCATTGGCGTACCGGGGCAGTCGCATCGCTCCAGTGGCAGCCGGCTGGGGTCGAGGTTTTCCTGGACTCGTTTTTGGACCCCCAGGTTTTGGGCGGCCGTGCCAACGTGCATCCACTTTTCTGGATTGACGGGGACGGTTATGCCGGACGCCTGGAATTCGGCTTCACCGTGGTATCCGACCTGTCGGCACCCGTGTCCAGGAACGCCAGCGAAGTGGATAGGGTCGGGTTGCCAGTGCATGACCGTGAACCCATCGTGGCCGGCGGGATCGATTTTCGCTACCCGGTGTTCCGTACCTCACAGGTTGAGGTGACGCCCTACGCCGCCTGGTCCCGCCTGGGCAGCGCCGACGGCGCGCAGGTCGGCTTGGCGATTCAGGCAGCGCCGGTTAAATCCTTCACGTTCGCGCTGCTGGGTGAGTGGCGGTGGCTGGACCCCCACTATGTGGGAGCGTACTTCGACGCGGCTTACATGGCAGACCGCCAAGCCTTCGATACCGTGCCGAAGTGGCGTGCTCTCGACGTCCTGAAAGACGGTCGCATGGGTATGCGGTTTGGGTTATCGTTGGGATTCCCGCCCTACGTAACGACCTGGGCGCGTTTGGATATCGATCAAGCGGGGGCGTTCAGCACGTTTGGTGCCGGCCTGGACGTCGACATAGCAGAGCGCGGCCGCCTGTCTGCCGCGCTGCACACACGGGGCTTCGTCACGGCCGCCGACTTCGTGCGCCCCGATCGTACCCTGGCGTCCATCTCTGGGTCGGCGCGCCTGTGGCGGTGGTTCGACGCATTCGCCCGATACGATCGCGATCTCGGGATGCGCCGCTCGGGGCGCGCCCTGGGATGCTGGGAAGCCTCCGACTCGTTTTTGTTCGGCCTGCGGGTCGCGTTCGGCTGGACGTTTCGCGACGGCCGCGCGACCCAGGACTCCGGCCGCGCCGCCCCCGCAGGATCTCACTGACATTCCGTGGCGAGACCTGCGCATCCAGGCCAGTAGGTTTCGTTTGCGTCTGACAGGACTATTATAATGGTCTGGTCATGTCGACCTGCGGCGCGTTCGGACGGGCGGTTTTTCCACCTGACAAATAATGCGCAGCAAGAGCCGTCGAACTACCCGGTCTCTGGAGGAGGGCGGCCATGAACTTCACGAATCGGATGTACGGTGCTTTGGGTGCGGTGCTTGTCCTGGCCATGCCAGTGGTGCTTGGGGGCTGCTTGATCCTCGACGACGACTACGTTTATGAGGCGGACCCCTACTACTACTGCGTGAACTCGTATGACTGCCCGTCCACGATGTACTGCGATAGCTACGCAGGCGTCTGCCGATATGGCGGCGGCTGCTACGATGATCGCGACTGCGCCTTCGGATACTCCTGCGGCCTCGATGGGGCCTGCTACGCGGTGTCCTCGGCGCCCGAGTGCTACTACGACGCGGATTGCGGTGCGGGTGCCCGTTGTGGCTTTAACGGGTATTGCTTCCTCGACGCGTCGGTCGAGTGCTACGCGGACATCGACTGCGGGGTTGGTGGGGCTTGCGGTAGCGACCTACGTTGCTACAGCGCCGGGTGTCGCTACGACACTGAATGCCCCACTGGCAGTTACTGCGGCGTGGATGGCGGGTGCTGGGTGCCCCAGGAATGTCTGGGTTGGCACGATTGCGCCCCCGGCTTCCAGTGCGCGACCGACGGGCGTTGCGATGTGGCTGGGACCTGCAGAGGCAGCCAGGACTGCCCGGCGGGGTTCTTCTGCCAGGATTCCTATTGCGAGGCTTACTACTTCTGCCTGTCCGACCAGGATTGCGGAGCCGACAAGTACTGCGGTGCCGACGGGGCGTGCTACTCGACCCGGCGCTGCTCGTCGGACGCCGAGTGCTACGCCAACGAGTACTGCGCGGGTGCGGGCCAGTGTCGCGAAGGGTGCCTGGGAAACTTCAACTGCGGCAGCGGTTCCTATTGCAGCGCCGATGGCATGTGTCGCTGACAGCCTCGGGTAAATCCCCTACCCAGCCCAAGACCGCTTGCACATCTTCGGACCATGTTGATGCTGCTCCCCCGTTAACCCCAGCCTCGCCCAACCTTGAACATTGACATCGATTCCCCGCCAGAATAGGTTCCTCCAACGGCCACAGCACGCGAGTCGCGATGGGCGTTCTGGTGTTTCTATCGATCCTGGCTGCAACCTTCTGCGGCGTAGTAGCCTGGATGGTCGCTCGCCGGGGACTTGCGACACGCGCCAGCCGCGAATTTTTCCTGCCACTGGTGTTGCTGGTCGCGTTCAACCTGTCGCAGGCTGCCTTATTTCGTGCACCGAACGCCGAGTCGGCCTGGTACTGGCACGCAATAGGCCTGACATGCTGGGCGCTGGTGCTTTCGCTGCAGTTCTGGCTGGTCCTGGGGCTGACCCGCCCGCGTCGGGTGCCTGGCGTCTGGCTGCCTCTCGTGATGCTGCCGGCCATCGTGATTGCCGCCCGCCTGGTGATGTTTCCCATCGGCGACGGCGTCATCATGACGCAAACCGAACTGGGCTGGGCGCGCGACTTCAGTCGTGTGCCGCGTTGGGGTGCCACAACGATGCTGGTGGTGGCGGCATACGCGGTGGCCAGCCTGGTACTGCTCGCCCGGTGGTGGAGCAAGGCGACGAGTCGGCGCGAACGCCTGCAGGCCGGCTGGATCCTGTACTCGGGAATCGTGGCTGTCGCCTTGAACGTGGTGTTCGTAATTGCCAACCCCTTTGTCGTGGCGCCCAGGATGCCCTGGTTGCCTCACATGTTTGCTGCGGTCTGGGTGGCAGGATACGCGGTTGCGATCCGGCGATATCGATTGATTCCGGTGTCTTCCGCGCAGGCGATCGGCACCATCCTGGCGGGCATCCAGGATCTGGTTCTGCTGCTGGACGAACAGGGCAGGATCCTGGAAGCCAACCCGCGCTCGCTGGGGTTGCTGGGCTTCGAGGCCAATGCCCTCGTTGGTCGTGCGGTCGAGTCCTTGTTCCGGGAGTCGGGCGAGATGCGCGAAGCGATCGCGGTCTTTCATGCCCGCAACGAACCGGCACGCAGTTTCGAATCAACGATGATCACGCGCGAGGGGACGGATGTGCCGGTCCTGGTTAACGGCTCGGCCGTGCTGGACCGCGAGGGAGATCGTGTCGGCATCGTTGTTGTGATCCAGGACCTGCGCCCGATGCGGGAGTACCTGAAGGCCGAGCGGATCGAATCCATCGGGACGCTAGCCGGCGGAATTGCCCATGATTTCAATAATCTATTGACGGCAGTTTCGGGGTTCGTCAGCCTGGCGTTGATGGATGCCGGCGATGCCCAGAAGGTTTCTGCCCGATTGACCGAGGCCTCACGGGCCTGCGAGCGGGCCCAGGATTTGACCCGGCAGTTGCTGACGTTTTCGCGGGGCGGCGTACCGATCCGTCGGGCGACCTCGATAGCCGAGATAGCAAGAGAATCCGCGACGTTCGTTGGGGTTGGGTCGAACGTTCGGATTGAAATCGAGGCCGCACCGGGCCTTTGGCTTGCCGATGCGGATGGTGGGCAGTTTGGGCAGGTCGTACACAACCTCGTGCTAAACGCTGTCCAGGCGATGCCTGACGGCGGAACTGTCAGGTTGATGGCGTCCAACGTGCCGTCCGGGGGGCTTGGCGTGGACGGTTTTCCCGTCGAGGATGACCGGGTGCGATTGACCGTGGCGGACGAGGGGTTGGGGATCGACCCGGACTGCCTGTCGCGGGTGTTTGATCCGTTCTTCACCACCAAGAAGGCCGGGACGGGGCTGGGGCTTGCGATCGTGTTCTCGATCGTCCGGCGGCACGGCGGCAAGGTCGCCTTGGATTCACAGGTCAATCGAGGGACGACCGTCAGCATCGATTTGCCGCGTTCGCGCCGTTCGACGGGGGAACAGCCTCGCCACGTCGATGAGACCTGGGCGGCTTCCGGGCGGGTCCTGCTGATGGATGATCAAGTAGGCGTCCGCCGCGTTGGCGAGGAGATGCTGCGGCGACTGGGCTACGATGTCGTGACGTGCGCCGATGGCGAGTCCGCGCTGCTTGAGCACCAAAAGGCGCTGACCGAGGGGTGTCCGTTCGACGTAGCGATACTGGACCTGACGGTGCCGGGAGGATTGGGGGGCGCCGAGGTTGTCGGTGAACTGCGCGCCCGCCAACCTGGGCTAAAGACGATAGTTTCGAGCGGCTATGCGCCCGATGCGGAGATGGCCGATTTTCGGCGTCGTGGGTTCGACGGGCTGCTGCCGAAGCCCTACTCGATGGAGCGACTCCAGGGGGCGATGTCCCGGGTGTTGCATCCTGGACAGCGTGGCGAGGCTACAACGGGTGGACATCGAGAGCGCATCCCCGAAGTGCCTTGATGCCTTCGAGCGCCGCCAGCGCCCCCTCGAGCGTAGTCAAACATGGGACGCCGGAAGCCAGCGCCGCCAGCCGGATCGCGGCCGCGTCGGTTCGGCCCTTGACGCCGCGCGGGGTGTTCAGGACCAGCCCGACCTTGTGATGACGAAGCATGGCGACTGCATTTCGGCCGCCCTCTCCAATCTTGTCCAGGCGCTTCGCCTCGATGCCGTGCTTGGCCAAAAAGGCCGCTGTGCCGCCTGTCGCGTAGACTGGCAGGTCCATCTCCTTGAGACGGTCGGCCAATTCCAGAGCGCCGGCCCGGTCCTTGTCGCGATCGTTTAAGCTGAGGAACACCGCACCATGCTCGTCCAGTCGGATGCCGGCCGCGCGCAGGGCTTTGACCAGCGCCAGGCCGAACGTTGGGCCAGAACCCAGCACCTCGCCCGTCGACCGCATCTCGGGCCCCAGCACGGGGTCGATGCCCAGTCGGGCGAACGGGAACACAGGGACTTTGACCCAGACGCGTCCCCGGGGGTCGGCCGCCGGCGGTTTCAGGTCCGCCAGGGAACGCCCCGCCATCACTCGGGCAGCCAGTCGGGCCCAGGGAGCACCAGATGCCTTGTGCAGGAACGGGACCGTCCGGCTGGCGCGCGGGTTGACTTCCAGTAGGTACAGCCTGCCGTCGGCGCGGGCGAACTGCAGGTTCATCAGGCCAACGGCGCCGAGTTCGCGAGCCATCTGTCTTGCTATGTCGACCATCCGGTCCGCCTCGGCCGGTTCGACGTGCTGGGCCGGGTACACCTGCATCGAGTCGCCTGAATGGACGCCTGCGGGCTCTACGTGTTCCAGGATGCCGCACGGGTGGACATCGGTGCCATCGGCCAGGACGTCCAGATCCAGTTCCAGCGCGTCCTCTAAGAAGCGGTCAAGCAGCAGTGGCGAATCCTCGGTCACGCGCATCGCGGTCGTGATGCGCGTCATCAATTCGTCCTCGTTCCAGATGATGGCCATGCCCTCGCCACCGAGCACAAACGAGGGGCGTAACATCAGCGGGTAGCCAATCTCACGTGCGGCGGCCACTGCCTCGGCTGTGGATGTCGCGGTGCGACTGGGCGGGACGTCGACGCCCAGACGGGCGCACAGGTCTGCGAACTGTCGTCGATCCTCGGCGAGTGAGATGCCGGCGGGCTGGGTGCCCAAAATCGCGACGCCAGCGCGGGACAGCCGGTCTGCCACTTTGAGCGGCGTCTGGCCGCCCAGTCCGACGATCACGCCGTGCGGCCGCTCGCGTCGACACACCGCCAGCACATCCTCGGTGGTCACGGGTTCGAAATACAGGCGGTCCGCCGTGTCGAAGTCGGTTGAAACCGTTTCCGGGTTGCAGTTGTATAGGATCGCCTTGCGCCCCTCGTCACGCAGTCCCTCGACGGCCGATACGCAGCATGTGTCGAATTCCAGGCCTTGGCCGATCCGATTGGGCCCGCTGCCCAGGATGATCACTGCATCATCGCCCAGGCCTTCGCCCTCGGTGGCTACGCCGTAGGCCGAGTAGAAGTAGGGCGTCGACGCCTCGAATTCGCCGGCGCACGTGTCGACGCCGCGATATCCCGGGTCCGGGTGCATTGCGGCCAACCGATCCTCGGTGATTCCGGCGGCGCGCGCCAGTTCAGAATCGGACAGACCCACCGACTTGGCTTCGCGCAGAAGGGCCGGCGACAGTGGGCCACCGCGACACGAAGCAACGCTGGTGACCCCGTCGACCATCAGCGAGATCTGGTCCAGGAACCAGGGATCCCAGGATGTTGCGCGCTGGATAGCGGATCGCGGCCAGCCTCGTCGCAGGGCCTCGGAAATGTGGAACAGCCGATCGGGGGTCGCATCGCGCATCTGGCAAGCGAGTTCGTCGTCCGACAGGTCGACCGCCGGGCCCAGCAGGTGCGGTTGGCGCGTTTCGGTGCTGCGCAACGCCTTGCCCAGGGCCTCGGCGAAGGTGCGGCCCAACGACATCGCCTCGCCGATGGACTGCATGCGGGTTGTCAGTCGTGGTGTTAGGCCGGGGAATTTTTCGAACGCCCAGCGTGGCACCTTGACGCAGACGTAGTCGAGGCTGGGCTCGAACGCGGCTACAGTCGTTCGCGTGATGCGGTTGGGCAGTTCGTCCAGCGTGTAGCCCAGCGCCAGCAGTGTGGCGACGCGGGCAATCGGGTAGCCGGTGGCTTTCGACGCCAGCGCGGACGACCGACTGACGCGCGGGTTCATTTCAACGACAATCAGGCGGCCGGTTTCGGGGTGCAGGGCGAACTGGACGTTCGACCCGCCGCACGAGACACCGATGCGGCGCAGGATCCGCAGCGACCAGTCGCGAAGGGTCTGGAGTTCCCGGTCCGTCAGCGTCTGGGCCGGTGCCACTGTGATACTGTCGCCGGTATGCACACCCATCGGGTCGACGTTCTCGATGGAGCACACCATGATGCCGTTGTCGGCGCTGTCCCGGATGACCTCCAATTCGAATTCTTTCCAGCCGACCAGCGATTCCTCGACCTGGACCGAGCCCACAGGGCTGAGGCGCAGGCCCAGTTCCAGCAAGGAGCGCGCCTCCTCCTCGCTGTTGGCGATGCCGCCGCCCTCACCACCGAGCGTGAATGACGGCCGCAGGATCACCGGGTACCCCAGAACCTCGATGTGTCCCATCCCCTCGTCGACCGTGTGGACCATCATGCCGCGACTGCAGGGCAGGCCGATGGATTCCATGGCGCGGCGGAACAGTTCGCGATCCTCGGCCATCCGGATGGACGCGACCTCGGCGCCGAGCAGGCGTACCCCGAACTCCTGCCAGATGCCGCGCTCGTCACACTCGACGGCTAGGTTCAGCGCCGTCTGACCGCCCAGCGTTGTCAGGACGCCGTCTACCTGCTCGCGCTCAAGGATTCGACGGACGACCCACGGGCGCAACGGTTCGAGGTAGGTAGCGTCGCACAGGCCCGGCTCAGTCATGACGGTCGCGGGATTCGGGTTCAGCAAGACGACCCGCAACCCCTCTTCCTTGAGTGCCCGAACCGCCTGGACGCCAGAATAGTCGAACTCGCAGGCCTGGCCGATGACGATGGGGCCTGACCCGATGACCAGGATGGATTTCAGGGATGGATCGCGGGGCATAACCTACCTCGGGTCGCGGGCTTCCATGGCCTCGACGAAGCGGTCGAAGAGCACCAGCGCGTCCCGTGGTCCGGGGCTGGCTTCCGGATGGAACTGGACAGAGAACACGGGACGGTCCCTGAATCGCATACCTTCGACCGTGCGGTCGTGCAGCGAGATGTGTGTGACTTCCAGGTCGTCGGGCAGCGACGACGGGTCGATCGAGTAGCCGTGGTTCTGGCTGGTAATCCAGACGCGCCCGCTGGCCAGATCCTGGACAGGGTGATTCGTGCCTCGGTGGCCCAACGGCAGCTTCACTGTGCGGGCTCCGGCCGCCAGACCCAGGATTTGGTGGCCCAGACAGATGCCGAAGATCGGGAGGTCGCGTATCTGCAGCAAGCGTCGGGCGGTCGCGATTCCGACCTCGGCCATGGCCGGATTGCCAGGGCCGTTCGACAAGAAAACACCGTCCGGTGCGAAGTCGAGTACCTCGCGGGCATCTGTGCCCGCCGGGAACGCGGTGACGCGCAAGCCGCGCCACGCCAGATTGCGAACAATGTTTCGCTTCATGCCGAAATCGATCGCAGCGACGCGGAATGGGCGTGCCGCGCGGCGGACGGGGATCGGGGACTGCTCGCCATCGCCCAGAACGAATGGTTCCGGCGCCAGGACAGTCACGCGGCGTGACAGGTCCTCGCCGTCGATGCCCGGCCAGTCGGCCAGCGTCTGTGCCAGCGACTCGACCGGCGTGCCGTCGGTGGACAGGATCGCCCTCATGGTGCCGTAAGTCCGCAGGTGGCGAACTAGCGCGCGTGTGTCCACGCCTTCCAGCGCGGGCACGTTGTGGCTGCGCAGCAGATCATCGAGCGTTCCGCGGGCCCGCCAGTTGCTGTGCAGCCGGGCCCGGTGCGTGATGACGAATCCGGCAAGGTGAAGTGCGCGGCTTTCGACGTCATCGGGATTGACGCCGTAGTTGCCGACGTGCGGCACGGTAAGTGTCAGGATCTGGCCGCAGTAGGACGGGTCTGACAGCGCCTCCTGGTAGCCGGCCATGCCGGTCGAGAAGACCGCCTCCCCGGTGCGGACGCCGCGCCAGCCAAACGGTAGGCCGGTGAACACCGTGCCGTCTTCCAGCAGCAAAACGCCATCTTTAGACCAGGGATTCGAGGCTGATTGGGGGCCTGATTCGAACACTTCAATGGTCGCTGAGCGGGCGAGGCCCGTGTTGCACGGAAACTAATTGCAAGCGCGGTCGCTGTCAATCCTTCGTCGGGCAACCGCAGAATGCGGTGGCGATTTTTTTTGCAAAACTGGCGAATGCCGAGTGAACTTTTTTGGAATCACTACTCAGGCAACTGGACGCCGAGGTCTCGCGCCAGGCCGGTAGCCTCCTTGCGCCAGCCGGGGGCGAGGTAGGTCCAGCGGTCTTTGCGCATAAGTCCCAGTGCGGCCTCGAACTCGCGGATGGCACCGTCGCGGTCCTCCTCGACATCCCACAGCGCCATCGCCATGAACAGTCGGTTCAGCGGGTGGTCCGGGAAGCGTTCCACAGATTTTGCGATTAGTTCTAGGCCGCGGTCGACATCGCCGATGCCCTGAGGCCAAGCGGGGGCCTTGACGTACAGCATGCCCAGAACACGCAAGGGGCCGCCGTCGTCCACGTCCGGAGCGCCTTCGACCGCCTCGGTGAGGACACGCTCCAGTTTCGGCATGTTCTTGACGGCGCTGAATGCGCTGTGGCGCACTACGTTGCCCAGGCACTGCCCTTCCCAGTAGCGCGCCTCGGCGCGTACCTTCTCGTTGGAGGCTGCCTGGCGGGCCCAGCGCATGCATTCTTGCGCGAAACCCTTCATCTGATCGTCGTTCGTGGAGCGGGCCGACATCTCGGCGCTGACACGTGCGCCCTGGAGCGACTGGAGGACGTTCGGGGCGTCGACCTCACGCAGGGCGGACAGCGTACAAGCGAGATCGGGAGTCGCGATGAGATGCTCGTCGACCGGGGCGCCATCCACACCGATCGCCAAGCTCAGGTTACAACCAATCAGTTGGTCGTCCAGGTGCACTACGCCCGTGGTTCCGCAACCGAACGCCAAGGTAAGTGCAATCGTCATCCGCGAAAAGCGTAGAAAATTCGGTGCCGAAGCCACGCAAGTCCTCCTTTGCCAAGATTCGCGTCGTTTGCAGCGGTGCATTCTACTTCCACAGCGCCTTCTGGCCGTCATAGGTCGAGGCGTTCGCTGGAACGAACGCGTCGATACCAAACAATTCGCAGAACTGCTTGCCATCCTTGTGGCCGCAAAACATTGTCAGCGCCTTTTGGAATTGCCGCCGTTCGTCGGCTGTGGTGGTCTTTTCGCCGGCCACGACGCCCATCAACGGGATCGGCTGGGACGTGAACACCGGTTCCAGCACGTCCGCGAACGGGAGTGCGCCGATAGATTGAAACTGTTGGGCGGTCAAAACGACCGCGTCGACTTGGCGATCGTTCAAGTTGCGCAGGGCGCGCAGCGCCAGATTGGACGGTTCCAGGTGGAAATCGGTTGCCTGGAATCGCCCGCTAAAGACGACCTTCAAAAGAAAATCCGGCTCGGCCAGAGGCGTGCCCGTGATGGTCTTGCCACGCAGGTCGTCCAGCGACTTGAAAGTACCCTTGCGGACCATGACCCGGTAAACCTCGTCGGTGGAACCCTTGATCTTGGGTTGGACCAGCGGGATCCAGCCCTCGGTCCGGTGGGCAAGCCACCAGCCGAGCGAAACGATGGCAAACGGCGGTTTTTGCGCCATCCAGGTGTCACACTGGTCGGTCTTGGAAGTGAACTTGCTGGAAAAGGTCCCGGCCTTGAACTCGCCCAGTTGCTCGACCAGTTCGACCATCGCCTTCGCGGACGGTTCGGCGTCACGGCTCTTGACGTTGCCGCCCGGGTAGCACAGGACCAAGAGCCTGCTTGCGTCGGCCCGAGCCTCGGTACTCGGCAGCGCCGCCATGAAGGCCAGGAGGGCCAACACGGCCGTTCCTGTGAATCGGTTCGTCATTTCTTCCTCCAGTCCAGCAGTTGCGCGACGGCCGGTGATATGAAAAGCGAGCATGCCAAACAGCAGATCAGTCCGATAGTCACCGCCAGACCGAGGCTGGATATCGCCCGGTAGCTAGCGAATGTGATGGCCCCCAGGCCGGCAAGCGTCGTCAACGCGGCTAGCAGGATTGGGATGCCTGCTACGCGGATCACCTGCCAGGGGCCCAGTTCCCTCAGTTCTGTGCGGCGGTGGGCGAACCAGACGCCGTAGTCCAGAGCTAAAGCCATCAGCAACGGCAGCGCGATCATGTTGCCGTAGTTAAAGGGGATTTGGGCAGTCGCCATGATGCCCAGCATCCAGCCTTCGCCGACCAGCAGGGGCAGCGCGGCGATCACGAAGCCGCTGAAACTGCGCAGTACCAGCGCCAAGAACAGAAGCGCGACGCCGATGGCCAGCAGGCTGCCGTTCTTGAAGCTGGTGAATGCCTCGCGGGACATCACCTGATGCGTCGTCGGGAAGCCGGTGGCCGTGGGGTCCAGTTCGTAGACCTGAGCGAGCATCCGGTCAAGGAATTCCACGTCGTAGACCGATTTCTTCGGGAACAGGTACACCGCGATCTCGCCGTCCTTGCCAATAAAGCGGTTCTTCAGCGACGGCGGCAGGTTGTTCGGCGTTAACGCCTTGATGTCCTTCCAGGAAATCATGATTCGGGCCAGGGTCTGGGCATCGGATAGCAACTTGTCCAAGAACCGCTGGTTGGCGGCGCCAGCAAGTTTCGGGTCGGCGCGCAGTTGTTGCGAAATAGACTTGATGGCGGCGCGGGTCTTTTCCAGGGATTCGACCAGTTGTGTGTGGCCTGCGGAGAAGGCGGCCTCTTGCTGTCCGTCCAGCATGTCCTGCGCCTTGTCCAAGATGGACGCTATTCGCACCGCACCGTCCGCCGGCAGTTCGATCTGCTTCTGTTCGCCCAGCCAATGCACGAGGCTCGATTGTTCCATCGCAATACCGACAGCGTGGGCCTTTTCGGCGCGCATCTCGGCGTTCTCGGGGAAGAGGTCGGTAATCGACTGGACGCGCGCAACGGTGTCCAGCTTGGCGGCCTGGGTGGCCATCCGGCGCGCCGTGTCTACGTCCGGCGCCGTCAGGATGACGACTTCAGACTGGAAATCCGATTCGGCGACCATCCTGCGTGAGTAGTGGGCAGCCTCGGAGTCCTTGGGTAGGAGGGCCAGCACGTCGTAGTTGACCGGGAGTTTGAGGCCGGCATGTGCCCCCAGCACCGCGATGACGATGGCAGCCACGACCAGGATGAGGCTGACGGAGCGCGGGATCTTGCCACCGCCACCGCTGGCCGAAACCCCGTTGCGTGTAGCAAGCAGGCCGGGCTTGTTTCGGGGTTGCAGGAGGGCGAACAGCGCGGGAAGTGCCACGAAAGTCGCTATCTGAACCGTGAAGACGCCACATGCGGCGACAATGCCCAATTCGGAGAACCCCTTGAACCGGACGGTGGCCAGCGCCAGGAATACCAGAGTCGTGGCACCGCCGGCCGTCATCACCGGGATCGACGCCGCGCCGGTACCTCGCGCGATCGCAGATATCAGGTCCTCGCCGTCCTTCACTTCCTCGAGAATTCGCGAGGATACGAATATCCCGTAGTCAACGCCCAGGCCGAACAGGATGGCAGTGAATGCCATCGTGATCATTGTCAGGTGCCCGACCGTCAGGTACAGGAGTGCCATGCCCCAGATGGCGCCCAGGCCCATCGGCAGAAAGACGACCAACGCACGGCGCAGGGACTTGAAAATGAAGATGATCAGTAGCAGGACCAGCACGGCGGCGGATGCGACTGTGAAGATCGTCCCCTGCTGGACCGATGTGAATTCTTCGTATACGACCGCCGGATTCCCAGTCAGGCCGTATTTCGGCACCGAGCGACCCTCGGCGCGCCAACGTGTTCGCAGGGATTCCGTGGTCTTTCGGACCGTCCGGATGAACGGGCCAATGGCGTCGATGTCCTCGGACGCGTCCGCCGGGCTGACGAACACGAAAAGCATCGTGCCGTCCCGGTTCGAGTAGAAGCCGTTGCCGGCGACCAGGGCCTGGGTGTCCGGTTGGTTTTGGAGCAGCCCGTCCCACGCGATTGCGTCGGGCGGCTCCGGGGCGACGAGCCAGCGCTCCCACTCGCGCAGGAAGAACAGTATTCCCTCGACGGCGGCTTCCGCAGCGCCCAGTCCCTGGGCCTTGCCGGTCAGCGTCGGTGGGTCATCGAACCATTCCAGGGCGGCGTCCAGCGCGTCGTTTATAGTCAGCGGTGGGCCGTCGGGTAGCTTGAGGACCTGCCGGATAACCGATTCGGCTTCGTCCAGATCCTTGGGAGGTACCATCGTGAAGGCGTGGTCCAGGAAAAACGTCAGATCGATGCGTGGGTCGGCATTGCGGATGAGCGGTTGGTGAGACAGGTCGGTCGCCAAATCGAGGGCGAACCGTTCCAAATCGGCCCGCGGAGCGCCTTCTATAGCGACGATCAGGTCGGACGCCGCACCGAAGTTTTCCATGAAGTGGTCCAGCCGCTGCACCATGGGTTGGTCGGCACGGAAGAGCGCCTTGCGCGACGTATACATCGGTAGCTGGAACAGGGCCCAGAGGGCCAGCAGGGTCACGCCGAGGCACAGTCCAAGCGTGATCCAAGGTCTGCGGGCGGTCAGCCCCGCCAGTCGCTCGATCCATTTCTGCAACATTTGCAGCAGACTCCGAAAGAGCCATGTATAGCCCGGGTCGAAATTCCGGAAAGGGAACCTCCGTGACCCGCGGCAGCGGCGCCATTTTGTGCGGGAGGCCCCGTTCATGTCAAGGCCGACCGGACGGGTAACCCGGTTGCCAGAGGCCTTTGGACGCGGATACTGCGTAACTATTGGCGCGAATGCCGCAGGCTATTGACCGGCGTGAGCAATAGTGCTGGAATTCGAAC
>CAZHDQ010000007.1:0-697 GCA_964531595.1 uncultured Anaeromyxobacteraceae bacterium | reverse complement strand
ACCACAATAAAGTGGTGGGTCCCTGCGTGTAGACAGGGGTCCGATTATTCTACCAATTAGGGGGTTTGTCATGCGTTCGGTTGCGATGATGGTTGGTGCGGTCATGGTTTTTGCGCTGGTCACGGGATGTGGACCTGGATTGAAGGCGCCCCAGGTTTCGGACGGGGTGATCCAGGTGTACGCACTTTTCGATCGCGGCATATCCGATACGGCTGACGAGGACAAGGCCAAACAGTTGAACCAGATGGCGGAGTGGATGGAGGCTGACCTCGCGAAGCTGTTCAAGAAGAACGGCTACGAATTCACTCAGATCGAGTCGATCGACGAGTACACGGATGCGGCGCATCGGTTCCTGCTGAAGGTCAAGGTGCTGTCGTACAACGCGGGTAGCAAGGGTGCCCGGGTGGCCGGCGCGTTGGTCGGCGGTTGGAGCGGCATGGCCATGGCCCAATCGGCCGAGGCTCGACTGGCGGCCGGTTACGAACTGGTCGGTGCTGACGGGGTGCTGGTCTCGGGCGATTTGAACGAGGGTTCAGGCACGGCTGACTGGAGCACCGCGGTGCGGAAAGTCGATACTCTGATCATCAAAAGCGCCGCCAAAAAGATCCAGGGCCTCTACAAGTAGTTGGGGCTCGTCCGCCCAGATTTCGACTCGGTCTGCCCTAGATTGAACTCCATGAACGTGCAGTGGGTGGAA
>CAZHDQ010000006.1:0-18509 GCA_964531595.1 uncultured Anaeromyxobacteraceae bacterium | reverse complement strand
GCCACGGTCGGGGCGCCGAGCCACATGGACGACTTGGTCCAGGTGATGTTCGCGGGTCTGTCGGTCGCCGGCGGCGCCGAACCGGCCTGGGACGTTGACACTGTTACGTGTTCAAACACCTACTGCCACGGGGCAACGCTGGACGGCGGTTCCCTGACGGCGCCGGCATGGACGACGCTCGACGGCTCGCAGGTTGTGTGCGGTTCCTGCCACGGACTGCCTCCGGGTGGCGATCACCCCGTCGATGTGCCGGCCTGCGGCACGTGTCACCAGGAAACAGCGACGGTGGACGGCCACCTGCGGCCGGGCAATACCACGCACATCGATGGCCAAGTCCAGGAAAACGGATCGCCTGTGTGCAACTCGTGTCACGGCGGCCTGGATAACGACGCCCCGCCGCGTGACCTGGAAGGCGGCACGGAAACGTCCTTGATCACTGTCGGTGCACACCAGACTCATCTTCGTGCAACCAACAGTATTTCCGATCCGCTGTTTTGCGACGCGTGCCACATTGTCCCTGCGGTCTGGACCAGTCCGGGCCACATGGATACCCTGCGGCCCGCCGAGGTCACGTTTGGCGATCTGGCGAAGACCGGTGGCCTGGCCCCTGCTTTCGACCGGGCCGCGGGCACTTGCGCCAACACTTACTGCCATGGTGCCGACTTGGTCGGCGGGCAGCACCAGGACCCGATCTGGACCGTCGTGGACGGTACCCAGGCTGCATGCAATGCGTGTCATGGCCGACCGCCGAAAACCGGCAAGCACCCGTCCAACTTCGCAGACCACGAAGACTACGCCGACGACTGCTCTTGGTGCCACATGGGAATCACCAACGGCGTGGGCACAGCGATTCTGGACGTGCAGAAGCATCTGGACGGCAAGGTGGACGTGGCCATCCGGAACGGCACCTGGGTTGCCGAGACCGGTACCTGCGACCCGATGTGTCACGGGCCGGAACAGTGGTAGGCGTCGCGGGGGCATCGGACGCGAAGGAGGCAGTCATGACAATCGGTGCAAGCAAGGCGTCGGGCTCGTCGTCGTACAGGTTGCATCCACGATGCCTGGGCGTCCTGGGCGCGGTGCTGGTCCTGGCGATCGCTGCGCCCAGTCGGGCCGACGAGGGCCAGGTGCCGGACGATACGGTGAAGGCCGAATCGCACAAAAGCGGCGGGACCCGGGTCTTCGGGTCTTCGACGACATATTTCACGGCGCGGCAGGTGCTAGACCCGTCGGATCCGACGTCACGTCTGTTCCAGATGCCGATGTACGAGTACCTGACCCTGGGTGCCGATGATGTGGGCGTGCCCGGCTTTTCGTTCTACGTCAGTGGGTGGGGGCGGCTGACTCCGTTCCATCAGGCGGGCGAGAACTCGGTGGCTGGTGACCTGCTGATCGGTACGCTGACCTACACGCACCCAAAGAATTACGTCACGGTGCGGGCCGGCCGCCAGATCCTGTACGAAAGTGCCGGCAACAACGTGATGATGGATGGCGTCCACATCCGCGTGCGCCCGAAGATTCCGTTGGAAATTTCGGCCTTCGGTGGCCTGGTGCCGTTCCAGGGTTCTGACTTTGACCTGAATCGCACGGTGTTCGGCGGCCGGATCGCCTACCGACCGTGGAACATCGGGAGCATCGGCGTTTCCTACACAGGCCAGCGGGCCGACGGCCAGTTCGACCGGTCGAATCTGGGCGTGGACTACGCGTTCCGCTACTTCCGCCAAGTGGAGTTCGCAGGCTACGTGCTGGTCGATTTGGTATCCACGACCTTCCAGGAAACGTCGAACTCGCTGTCCTACCTCATGGGACGCGACTGGCGATTAACGTTGAACTACGGGATGTATGACCCGTCCGGACGAATCCCCAAAACATCGATTTTCAGCGTATTCACGGATGCCGACTACCACAAGGTGGGCCTGGACATTGCGTACCGAGGGCCGGGTTGGCTGGGTGCCAACGTGTATGGTCGTTACTACATCTACGAGGACGACGAACAAGGCTACGAAGTCGGCCTGCGTCCCGTACTGCGATTCGACGGTGAAAGTGCCGGTTCCTCGCTGGGCTTCGAGGTGTCTCGTCTTAAGGGGTTCTCCAACGCGTACACCCAGGCCCGTGTTTTTGCCGTTTGGCGTCCCGAGGCGCTTCGTCGCTTGATGATCACGGCGGATGCCAATAACTACTTCTACGACGACGCGATTCGGGGTTGGGACGTGTGGCGGCGGACAGATCCATCGGGGGCAACGGCCTACCAGTTCACCGGTGAAGGTGGCCACAAACGGTCCCACGTCGTGCCTCTGACGACCGGCTATGACCTGGGCGCCGGGGCTCGCCTGCAGGGTGACGTCGCGGTCCACGTGAACCCCGACTTCACACAGGCCTGGTCAGGCATGCTGAAGTTCCAGTACGAATTCGACACGGTCGTGAAGTGAGGTATCCGATGAAGCGACTGCGTGTTTCCAAGGGGACCTGGATGGTGGTGATCGCGGCCATCGCTCTGGGGACTGTGTTCGCCTGCGCGTCCCTGGTCAAGCGCGAGGACCGGGTCAAGTTCAGCCACAAGTTGCACATCGTCGATAACGAGTTGGCATGCGCGGACTGCCACCAGGCGGTGATGGAATCCGAGCAGGTCTCGGTCGTGCCGCGCATCAAGGAAGCGCAGTGCCTGGACTGCCACGAAAAAAACGACGGTGAATGCGGAATGTGCCACACGGACCCGGTGAATCCGGGGACTTGGGCGCCGCGACCGGCCACGCAGGGGGTCGTCTTCAGCCACGCACTGCACCTGGAAGAGTCCAAGGGCGAGTGCACCCCATGCCACGCCGACATCGCCCGGCGCACCGCGCCGTCGCAGAATGCTGGCCCGATGGACCACGACACCTGCATGTCCTGCCACCGCGACGAATTCCGCGATATCGGATGTAAGACCTGTCATGCGGATTTGGTCGAGAACCCGTCGCGACCCACCAAGTTGTTCAGCCACGACGCGGACTTCATGGCGCGGCACGGCAACCTGGCGAAGACAGACGAGGATGTCTGCGCTCATTGCCATCGGCAGGATTTTTGCTCGGAATGCCATAATAAACTGGAGGGATTTCCGGTTGAGTTGCGCCTCTCCGAGCGGGTAGACCGCCAACTGGTGCACCGAGGGGACTACCTGACCCGGCACCCGATTGAAGCGCGGACGGATCCGGCGTCCTGTCTGAAGTGCCACACGACGCGCCAGTGCCAAGCGTGCCACGACGAGGCGCGTATCGGTCAGGGGCAGCAGCGAGGCGACCGGCCCACGCCCCACCCTGCGGGATGGGCGATGAATGTGAAGTCTTCGGACTTCCACGGGGACGCAGCGCGGCGGGACATCGTTTCGTGTGCTTCGTGCCACGACCGAGGCGCGGCGTCGAACTGTATCCTGTGCCACAAGGTCGGAGGCACTGCAGGACGCAGCCCGCACCCCGGCGGATGGGACCCGACGGCCGGGCGGGACACTAAGATGTGCAAAATGTGCCACGGTGGGTAATAATCCCGGACTGAAATACTCGGCTTGGACCCGCGTCCAAGTCGCGTTCCGCCTCGGGGTCGAGGCGGGTGGTATTCCAACGACTGGAGGTCAGGTCATGAAAGGGTCGAAGAATGTCGCTGGGGCGCTGGCGCTGGCGGTCGGGGCGCTGATGCTGGTCATCGGTTCGTTCCAGGCGGCGGGTTTTGCGGGCGAGCCCACGACTGTCACGCTCAAGAGCAAGAAGGGCGACGTGACTTTCAGCCACGCGACGCACGCCAAGGACATCAAGTGCGAAAAGTGCCATCACAACATGAAGGGTGGCGACAAGTCCAAGCCGAAGTGCTCCGATTGCCACAAGGCCGTGGCGGAAGGCGCGACGCCGTCAGTGAAGGACGCGTTCCACGATACCTGCCTCAAGTGCCACAAGACCGAAAAGGCCAAGAAGGCCGACACCAAGGCGCCGACAGTCTGCAAGGACTGCCACAAGAAGTAGTCGAGCCGACGGTCCCATTCGCCCGATTTCCCTACAGAAAGATTCTATCCATCCAGACGTGAAATCCGCGCCGCCGGGTTGACTGGCTCACTGTACCTGGATTGGGATCTCGACCGGCACAAAACGAAAGATTCTGCATTCGTCGTCATTGCACATCGAGAAGTCGGCGGTAGCCTTGATGGCCGTCGACCCAGTGGAACCTGGGGTCAAGTCTATTCGCACGGTTCCGATCCCTTCCCGGGACGAAAAATCGCCATCGGCACGGGTAAACGCCTGACGTGCGACCTGCACTGTGCCTGTCTCCACGACCTTCAGGCGGGCGGGGAACTCTTCGTTGAACTTGAAGCCTGGGCCTGGCACGAACTGGACCTCGACCTGTCCGGCATTGCCGGCGGTCAATGTCGTTGGCGGTGTCTGGATTGTGTATGGGGCGTCCCGACTGCAGCCAACGGCAACCGCCAGCAGCAGTGCGAGGACCGGCAAAGCCCGGGCGGACTCAAAGGCGGTCGACGAGGTTCTGCATGCGGTATGTAAGCGGGTGGCCATGGCTAAACCTCCAAGAATAGGCAGGCCCCAAGGGCCCGCGGATTTCCGCGACCGTGCCCGGGGCGCGAACGGTCCGGCGGATTCTATCCGAGGTTGGTGATCGGGCCAACCTAGGCACTTTCCCCAACCTCCTTGTTTCCCAAAGTACCGAAATCGCAGGTTCATAGAAGGCGCTTGCGGAAGCGGGCGGTTGCGAGGCCGAGGATCGCGGTTCCGAAAACGGCCAGTGCACCGAACGACCAGGCAAGATCGCGCAGATTTGCTCCACGCAGCAGGAGGCCGCGCATGATCTGAACGTAGTAGTAAACCGGGTTGACCCAGGTCAGTGGCTGGAGCCACGGGGGCATGTTTTCTACAGGCGTCAGGACACCGGACAGCAGCATTGCAGGCATCACGATCAGGAACCCGGCCATGAACGCCTGCTGCTGGTTGCGGCTGATGGTTGAAACGAACAGGCCCAGGCCGACCGTAGACATCAGATAAAGCAGCGTACCGATGGCCAGGAGGAACAGCGAACCGCGCGCCGGGACGTCGAACAGCCAGGTGCCGACCGCCAGCACCAGCAGTACGTCGAATGCGCCCAGGACGACGAAGGGCAAGAGTTTTCCGACCAGCAATTCCCAGGGGCGGACCGGGGTGACCATGACCTGTTCCAGCGTGCCAACCTCCCGTTCCCGCGCCATGCCCATCGCCGCGGCGATCGTGGTCACGACCACCAGGATCAGTGCGGCGACTCCGGGCACCATGAAGACCGGACTGCGAAGCGACGGGTTGTAGAAGAATCGCAGTACCGGGCGGATCGATGGGACGGCGACCTCGGCACCAGTCAGCGAGCGAGCTCGGGCCATCCGGTCGCGGATCAGCGGAAGCGATGCCTGCTGGAAATACGAGGTTACGGCGTTCATGGCGAAGCGGCCCATCACGGGGTCGGACCCGTCGACCAGCACCTGGATGTCTACCGGGCGATCGCCGGCCAGGTCGCGCGCCAGTCCGACAGGGAAGACCACTGCGGCGTCGGCACGCCCGGCACGGATGTCGGCGTCGGGGGCGCGGCAGTCAGTCGCGGCGCCGAGGATCCGAAACGTGTTGTCGGCGGCCAACCCCCGGGCCAGTTCGCGACTGCGGGCCGACAGGTCGTGGTCGCAAAGGACGGTGTCGACCCGGTCGACCTCGAAGTCCACGGCGAATCCGAAGATGATCAACTGGAGGGCAGGGGCCACCACCAGCATCGCCAGCAGTCGCGGGTCTCGCGTGATCTGGCGAATTTCCTTGCGCAGCACCGCGGCAAGTGCAGGTGTCATGCGACCCTCCTGCCGAAGCGTTGTGTCGCCAGCGTTAGGACTACCAGCGTGAAGGCCGTCATGCCGAGCAGGTCCGGCCAGACCTCGGCCAGCCCGCCGCCCTTGAGCATCACCGACCGTATCATGTGTATGAAGTAGCGCGCTGGGACGATCCCCGACAGTACCCGGAGGATCCACGGCATCCCCTCGATGGGGATCATGAAGCCCGACAGCAGCAGCGCTGGGAGCAGCGACGACAGCGCCCCGACCTGGGTAGCGACCTGCTGACTTTTCGCAAGAACTGACACCAGCAGTCCCTGGGACAGGGCCCCTGCGAGGAACAGCAGGACCCCCAGAGTCAGCAGCGCGAGGCTCCCACGCATGGGTACTTCGAACAGCGTCAGACCCACCGAGACGACGAGAAGCGCCTGTATGGCGCCGATCACCATATATGGGGCCAGTTTACCGAGGATGATTTCCAGGCGGCCAATCGGCGTTGCGAACAGTTGTTCCATGTTGCCGCGCTCCCATTCTCGGGCGATGGTCAGCGCGGTCAGCAGGACACCTGAAATCGCCAGTACGTAGGCGATCAGGCCGGGCACGAAGAAGATCGCGGATCGCAGCGCTGGGTTGTAAAGCGTGGTCACTCGGGCCGATAGGGGAGGGCGTGGGTCCAGGTTGCCGGCAGCTTGGCGGGCGACCCGACCCGATGCGTCCAGGAGCAGTCCGGTCAGGTTGCCGACCACGGATTGGGCGGCGGTGCCGTCGCTGCCATCGATCAGAACCTGGATATCGGTGGACTCGCCTCGCTGGAGGCGACGGCTGAAGTCGTCGGGGTAGACGATCGCAGCCCGTGCCTGCCCGGAACGAAACAAGCGGTCGACCTCGGCGGCGTCGGTCAGCGAAGCGGCTAGCACGAATTCCCGGGACGACGCCATGGCCTGCGTCAGGTCGCGGGACCACGAGGATCGGTCGTAGTCGACCACCGCGACGGCGGTGTCATCGATATCGAACGTGATGCCGTAGCCGAAGACGACCAACATCACGACCGGTAGGCCGATGGCCAGAAACATCGTTGCCGTGTCGCGAACGATATGCGCGGCCTCCTTGCGGGCGACCGCGACGACGCGTCGGGTGAACCGGCGGGTTCGGACGGTGGCGCTGGTGCGGGTAGTCATCGGTCGCCTCCGGCCACCAGTTCGCGGAACACGTCCTCAAGCGATGCCTCGGCGGGTTCGACAGTCGCATCGGGGTCCACCACGTAGATGGCCGTCGATGGTGCTGGCTGCCCGGGCGCGGTCCGCAGGCGCAGACCGGATCCGAACATCTGGACGGCCAGGATCCCGGGCATCCCGGCCAGCGCCTCGGCCATCGCGGCGACCTGTCCGGTGGAAACTGACCATAGGGCGCCGGTAACGTGTCGGTTTTTGAGTTCGGCCGGAGTGCCCAGCGCGACCAGTCGTCCTTGGACCATTAGTCCTACGCGCCGACAGTATTCGGCCTCGTCCAGGTAGTGCGTTGTCAGGAACACCGTCGCCCCGGCGCGGACGCGGCGGCGCACGATGCCCAGGAACTCGCGGCGGGCGGCCGGATCGACCCCGGCGGTCGGCTCGTCCAGGAACAGCAGGCGCGGGTCGTGCAATAGCGCGTTAGCCAGCGCGACCCGTTGCTGGATGCCCCCTGGCAGCCCCGCGGTGATGTTGTCGCGGACGGAAGCCAGACCCACCTCGTCGACGACCGCGTCGATCCGGTCCCTCAGAGTCCGGCCGGCCAGTCCGTATGCCCCGCCGAAGAAGTCCAGGTTCTCGGAAACAGTCAGGTCGGTGTACAACGAAAAGCGCTGGGACATGTAGCCGATGCCGCGCTTGACGGCCTCGGGCTCGCGGCCGACGTCGTGTCCCAGCACCGTGGCGCTACCGGCCGTCGGCGCCAACAATCCGCACAGCATTCGGATCGTCGTGGATTTTCCAGCGCCATTGGCGCCCAGGTAGCCGAAGATTTCGCCGGGCGGGACCTGGAAAGTCACGTCGCGAACCGCGTGGAAGTCGCCGAAGCGGCGGCCGAGGTCCCGGACATCGATGATCGATTCCGCGCTCACGACGCCTCCTCGGCCTGTGGATTCGTGGCGACCCGGCTCAGGAACAGGTCTTCGAAGGTCGGACGTACCGTATCCACCTGGGCACCCGCGGCCTTGAACCGTCTGGCGGCATCGTCTTGGGCCGCCGCCCTGAGGACGACGCGCAGGCCCGACCCCAGAGGTGTCACGGCCACGGTTGCGTCCCCGAGTGTTTCCAGGACCTGCTCTATGGCGGCCGGGGTTTCGGCGCCTGTGCCGTCGAAATCGACCCGCAGCACTGCGTCCTTGAACCCGGCGACCAGGGCAGCCGGGGTTCCTTCTGCCAGCAGTACGCCCTGGTGAAGCAGGCCGACTCGGGTGCAGCGGGCGGCTTCGTCCATGTACGACGTGGTGACCAGGATCGCCATGTCTCGTGATGCGAATTCGTACAGTAAATCCCACAGTTCAGCGCGCGAGACCGGGTCGACACCGTTGGTCGGTTCGTCCAACAGCAGTACGTCGGGTTCGTGCAGGAGCGCGGCCGAAAGGGCCAGTTTCTTGTACATGCCGCCAGACAGCGCGTCGGCCCGCCGGTCGATGAACGGCGTTAGTCGTGTCAGCGCCAGCAGACGGTCCCTTCGCGCCAGGTAGGTGGCGCGATCCAGGCAGAACAGATCACCGAAGAAGCGGAGGTTCTCGCCCACCGACAGATCGCCGTACAGGCTGAAGCGTTGGGGCATGTAGCCCAACGTCTCGCGAACGCCGGAACGCGTGTCCAGCGGGTCCAGGCCGCGCACCCGAATCGTGCCGGCCGCTGGTTCCATGACGCCGGCGACCAGTCGCATCGTGGTGGTCTTGCCGGCGCCGTCTGGCCCGACCAGACCGTACAACTCGCCGGGCCGTACCTCAAGCGTCAGGCCCCGCAGCGAGGCCAGGGTGCCGAACCGGTGGTGGACGTCTTTTAGGCTGATTGCGGGCGCCGTCATCTTCGTCTTGCTGCCTCCGTGCGCCAAACATCGAGTTCGGTGTCTCTAGCGCCCCTCGGAGCTTTCGTGATCCACCACGGCGCGGATGTGCGCCTCGACCGGCATCCCTGCGCGCAGCAGCCCCTCCGGGTCCTCGACGTGCGCATCCACCTGGTAGACCAAGCGGTCCCGATCGCTGCGAGTTTGGACCGTCCGCGGCGTGAATTCCGCTTCCTGGCCCACACGCATGACCTCGCCGATGAAGGTACGGTCGGGCCAAGCATCTGGGACAATGTCGACGGCGAGCCCCGGACTTACACGGGCCAAGTCGGCGTTCGACACGTAGAAGATCACCTTTACGTCGGCGTAAGACGTGATTTCGTACAGAGTCGAGCTCGGCAGAACGACCTCGCCGGGTTCCCGCGCGCGGATCGACACCACTCCGTCAGCAGGTGCGGTAATCCGACATTCGGCCTGCATCGAGCGCGCACGCGCCAGGCCAGCCTGGACTGCCTCGACCTGGCGCTGCGCCGCGTGGACCTGTTCTGCGGCCGCAGATGCCTGAAGCGACAATGCCTTGGCCTGCTGTCCGGCTGCGCCGGCGGCCGCGCCGGCTGCGGCATGGCGTTGAAACAGATCCTCGGCCACGGTCTCGGCGTTCTCGCGATTGACCCGTGTCAGGACGTTGTCGCCCTCAAGTGCCACGGCGCGATCTCTTTGGCGGCGGGCATTTCGTTGCTGGGCGGCGACTGCGCCTGCGGTCGAACGGGCGCTGCGGGCTTGGCGTTCCGCGGCGTCAACCTGGAAGGTCACTGCCTGCGCCTGGGCCTGGGCTGCCAGGACCTGGGCCTCGGCCGCGCCGACTCGGGCCTCGGCCTCGGCCACCGCGGCATCGGGCTCGGTGCAGTCCAGGTCCACTAACAAGTCGCCAGCATGAACCTTGTCGCCTTCCCGGGCGTGCATCTTTGTGATGCGCGCCCCCAGTCGCGTTGCAACCAGGATGCGTGTGCCTTCGACGATGCCCGAACTGCCTGGTGGACCCGAATTTGCGTCGGACTGGACCTTCAGCTTCCAGGCGAGCAGGCCTGACAGTGCCAGTGTCAGCAGGACCAAGACGACGATGACCTTCTTCATGCGGAAGTCTCCTTCTTCGGTGGCTGCGGATTAAGGACGCCGTGCAGGAATATCCGGACCACGGTGTCGCGAAGTGCGTCCAGCGTTTTGGCGTTGCGAGGCTCGACCAGGATCGATGTCACCGGATAGGCTAGGTGGTAGAACATGAGCATACCGGCCAGTGAAACGCCGGCGAACCGCGGATCGATGTCGCGGATCTCGCCGCTGCTTTGAGCGTCCTGGAGCAATTCGATGATTGGGCTTTGGATCTGCCGGATCAATTCAGCTATTTCCTGGATCACTGGACTGTCCGCTGTGGTCAATTCCCGGATGATCATGCGCAGGGTGTCGCGGTTGTCGTCGATCCGCTCGGCGAGCTTCGCGATGACCTCAGTCAGACGATCGGTCGCGGTGCCTTGACGTAACGATTGCTCGCGAATCTCGGAACCGATCGTGTCGTACTGGAACCGCAGCATTTCGCGCAGCAACCCTTCCTTGGAACCGAAGTAGTACTTGATCAGTGACAGGTTGCAGTCGGCCTGCGCGGCAATGGCACGCGTGCTGGTCGCTGCGAATCCGCGCTTTTGGAAGAGGTCGCGTGCGGCCGCGAGAAGGCGCTCCCGGGTTGTTTCGGTATCGGCGGCAGACAAGTCGGGGCTCCCTTGCCAATGGGCCTTGCGGCATTTTATCCGCGTGTTCGTGGGGTGGCAATCAAACGATTGATTCAATCGGCGATCTTTGACGAACTTTTCGCGGGCACCCGTTTCAGCCTATGATGCGACGGCCTGGAGCGAAGGATTAACACGATGCCCGACGAAGCGACCCCTACCCTGGACCGTGTCATTGACAGCCTGTTGGAAGGAATGCGCGATGGCCGGATCGCCGCAGCGATTAGTCGCGACATGGCCGCCGACCTGCGCAGCCACGTCGAGGAGGGATTCTTTGGCGACTTCGGCGCACGCCTTAAGGAGGAAGATGCCTCGTTCCAGGGCTTCCCCGAGGATGTCGAAACGACCGAGCAGGCGCTGACCTGGATCCTGGCCGATGACACGGATCAAAGAGACCGGGCCATGTCTGTCGTTGCGTTGCGGATTGGGGCGTTCCTGCGATTAAACCGATCCCGGATCCTGGCCTCTGTCCAGGCGGCCGGTGACGGTCCAGCGCCCGATCGTGATGTTCGCGTGGCCTCTGCGCTGGCGACTATGAACGAAATCAGGGAGCGGGCCGCTCTGGACGCGCCGCCCCAGAAAACCAACGCCGACCAGGCCCAGGCTGACCTGGACCCGCTGATCGAGGCCCTGGAACCGGCCCGTGAATCCCTGGCGGATCTGGCCCTTGACGACCAGTTGGTCGGATATCCGTCTGAGGCGTCTCCGGAACGGCCCGAGGCCCCTCCGGCGGCCCGGTTACTCCGGGAGGCGTGGATGCTGGAGGCAGACCTCTGGGTCCACGCAGCCGAACGCCTGGGGCCGGCGCTGGACGAAGGTGCCGTCGGGACCTACGAGCAGCACCCGTTTCTGCTGGACGCTATCGTTGCGGTGCAGGAAGCGCTGACACTGGATTCCCGGCCTGCAGACCTGCTGCGGCTGGCGGCGTTGCGCCATGCCAAGGGCGATGTTGGCGAGGCGCGTACCCTCTGCGAGCGTGTCCGTTCCACGACGGACGACCCGGATATCCAGGCGCGGGTAGATGCACTGTTCGCGCGGATTTCTGCTTCGTCCCCTCTGGGCAACGACCGGCGCTGCTTTGTCGCGACAGCGGCGATGGGTGACGCGGACGCCCCCGAGGTCGCAAGCCTTCGAGCGTGGCGCGATCGCGTCCTGCTGCCGTCGCCTGTCGGGCGCGCGTTCGTATCGGCCTATTACCGGGCTTCACCGCCAGCAGCGTGCTGGATAGCGGGCCATCCTCGTGTCAGGCACATCGTCCGAACTTGGGTGATCCGTCCTTTGGCCGCGTTGCTGCAATCGTCTTGAGCCTGCCCGCCGGTGCCGCGACTTGGTGTACTGCATCGTTTGCCCCGATAATCGTGTCGAATGGCCGCTTGCGGGGGCGCCTGGGTGGATGTCCGATTCTGCTCGCATTGTCGTCGTATCCTCATCGAGGAATCGGTGCACTGTCCAGACGACGGTGCCGCGGCTGAATCCCTGGCGGCCAGGCTTCCCGGTCCTGGTGAAACCGTCGATGGTCGCTATCAGGTGCTTGAACGCATTGCAGACGGCGGAACAGGTGTCGTTTTTCGAGCGGTCGACATTCGTGCGCGGCGGGATGTGGCCTTGAAGGTGCTTCGCCCCGAACTTTCGCGTCGTGATGGGGGCGTGCAGCGATTTCTTAGTGAGGCTAGGGCGGCCTGGAAACTGGACGACCCCCGTGTGGCGCGCGTCCTGGAAGCCCGGATTTCCTCGGAAGGCCACCCATACCAGGCAATGGAATTGCTGTCGGGATGCACACTGGCCGATCGGTTAGGCAGGCGAGGGCGCCTGGAAGTCATCGAGGCCCTGGTGCTGGCGCGCGACTTGGCGGCGGCTCTAGACCATGCCCATCGTGCCGGGGTGGTACACGGCGACCTGAAGCCCGAAAACGTGTTCCTGGTCGACGGGGTGTCGGGCGGGACCGAGGTGAAGGTCATCGATTTCGGCGGCGCGGCTGCGGCGACCGAATCGTTTCTGGCAAACAAGGACCGGATGCCGGCCGCCGAGGTCTTGGGTACCCCGGCCTACATGAGCCCGGAACAGGTTCGTGGCGCCGCGGTGGACGCGTGGACTGACCTGTACGCACTGGGTGTCGTGCTGCACGAGATGCTGGCTGGGGCGCTCCCGTTTTCCGGGGAAGGACACGCGGAACTGATGCAAGGACACGTGTCGGGTACGCTGCCCGAACTGCCGGCGCTGGATGTGCCGCCCGATGCGCGCCGGGGCATCCTGGCCCTGCGGGACCGGTTAATGGCCAAGGACCCAAGTCAGCGACCCCATAACGCGTACGAGGTCCGGTCTGCCCTCGACGGGCTGGTGCGGCTGGCCGGCGCCCGGATAGAGGCGACGACGCAGGAATCACTGGCAGCGATGGGTGCGATGGACTACCAGCGCGCGCTGCAAGAGGCCCGCAGCCCGGCCCAAGAGGCCGATGTCCCGCGCGACGAGGACCGGCGCCCCGCACCGCCGGCTCCCGGGGAGGCCGTTGACCCGGTCACGGTGAGCTTGGTCCACGTTTTGTTCGACTCGCTGGGGGCCGACGGAGGTCCGATGTCGGCGCGCCGGCTATTCGCGCCCGAGCGAGCCGCCTTCGTCGCCGCGGTCTCGGCGCAGGGGGGCTGGGCCAGCGTGGATGCGCCCGATTGTCTGCGCGTCGCGTTCGGCTGGGAAGTCCGCGAGGACGAGCCCTGGACCCCAGCGGTCCGTGCGGCGCTGGATCTTTCCAGGCGAGTGGCCAGTTTTGGTCGGGGGACCGGCATGCCCGTGTCGGTTCGAATCGGGGTATGCACCGGTTACGTTCCGGTGACGCCTGGGATGCTGCCATCGCGCGGTGCCGCCATTGAAGGGCCGCTGGCCGCTGCCTCGGAACGGTTGGCACGAGGGGCCGACCCCGGCCGGATCTTGCTGGACGACCGGACGCGCCGCCGTCTGGGGAACGCGTTCATGTTCGAGCCGGTCGGCACAATTCGGCTGCACGGATCCTGCGAATTGGCGCCGATCTTCCATGTCGTTGTGCAGGAATGTGCGGGCTAGACCGAAGCCGGCCGGGGCGTCAACAGGCTACCGCTGGTTCGGTGACTTTCCCGCCATCTGGGCCTGGGCCAGTTTCAGGATTCGATCGGACAGCGATATCGCTGCCTCCCGGGTCACTGGACAGGTTGCATCGGGCGGCCGCAATGCGGACAGGGGACGCGTCCCTGGGCCGTCTGGCGGGTCCGCGGAATTCGCACGCCGCATTGGGCGCACATAAGGAACACCTTGACATAACTGGTGCGACGCTCCCCGTCGCCGCGCCCTGCCGCCGGCACCCCTCCACGCCCGGTAGTTCGCTTGGGACTCATGCTGCCGGTTTCGGCGCCCCAGGCGGCCTCGGGCAGCACACCCGGGAATTCCCGTTCCGGTTCCGGGGCGTCAGCAACCACCGCGCGGTCGATCTCCTCGTCCTCGGCCGGCAGCGCCCTGCCGATTGCCGCTGGGCTCGGGCCCTCGTCGGGTGCCGTTTCGGATTCCGTTTCGGGTGCCGCCGCCGTCGCAGGGGCTGCGACTGTCGTCTTGGCCGGTGGGGTCGCCGACGCGGGTTCGGGCTCGGGCGGTACATCGACGCCGAGCCGCACCAGCACCTCCCGTCGGATCTGCCGTAACGCCCGCAGCGCCATCCCGGGACCGACCGAAGTCCCAGTTCGCCTGGCCGGCGTCGCGAATTCAGTCAACATTTCGACATGTTCTGCCACCGCATCCATCCCGTCCAGATCCTTCACCGCGTCGAATACTCGGGGCAGGTCCCACATCGGGTTGACGGTGCGGTCTGCCGCCACCGCCAGGGCACCCAGGTACTTTCCGGCCGCCTGGGCTGCGTGGTACAGGGACATGGACGTGCCCCCAGCCCGCCGTGCCAGCGCTTCTGCGTCGATCAGATCTTCGCCCGCCTCTTCCAGAGCCTCGTTCACTGCCGCATCTTCCGCAGTCCGCATCAGCTCTCCTTACCTGGTTCTTCCGCCTGGACGGCCAGTTCCCGGTGCGACACCCGCACCAGCACCCCGTCCTCGCGCAGCCTAGCCGCCAGCGCCTCGCACACTGCAACTGATCGATGTTGGCCGCCGGTGCACCCCAACGCCACGGTCAACATCGGCTTGCCTTCCGCCTCGTGCAAGGGAAGCGCGAACCGCAGCAGCCGCTCCAAGTGGTCCAGGAACGGCCCCCATTCCTCTCGCGCCTCCAGGAACGCGCGTACCTCGGGGTCCAGCCCGGTCTTTGGTCGCAGCCCCTCGACAAAATAGGGGTTTGGCAGCAGCCGGCAGTCGATCTGCCAGTCGGCCTCGCGCGGCGCTCCATGTTTGAATCCGAACGATACCAGCGACACGCCCATCCGCCGGCTCCCCGCCGTTCCGTAGGCCTGCTGGACCATCGCCTTCAGTTGGTGCAGGTTCAGCCGAGACGTGTCCAGCGGCCAGGTCGCCGCGTCGCGCACGCTTGCCAGCAGTTTCCGTTCTGCTTCGATTCCAGCCGCCAGCGACCCCGTTTCGGGTTCCAGGGGATGCCGGCGCCGCGTCTCGGAGTACCGGCGCATCAGCACATCGTCGTCGCAGTCCAAAAACAGCACGTCGACCCTGTGCCCGTCCTCCCGAACACGCGACACGGTTTCTTGGAACCGGTCCAGGAAGCGGCGTTCGCGTGCGTCGATGCCCAGCGCGACCCGGCGGATCTCCTCGTGGTGTTCGGCCAGAGTCAGGAACTTGTCCATCAGCACGATCGGCAGGTTGTCGATACAAAAGAAGCCCACGTCCTCCAGCGCCTTGATGGCGGTGGACTTCCCCGACCCGGACAAGCCGGTGACGATGACGACGTGGGCGGTCTTCAATGCGATGTCTCCCGGCCGGGGCCTCCCGGTCGCGTGTCAGGCCTTGCGCCCACTCGTCCTTCGCTTTTGGAACATATCCTTCTTTTTCTGGATCTGGCGTTCGACCTTGTCCAGCACCGAGTCAATAGTCGGGTACAGATCGAGAGTGGTCTCGTGGCTCTTGAAAACCTCCCCCCAGGCGTTGACGGTGATGTCCAGCACGGTCCGACTCTTCTCGGTAGAGAGAGTCACTCGAACCTCGCTTTCCCCGTTCAGCAGATGTTCGAATCGCTTTGTGATCTTGTCCTGGATCAACTGTTTCAGTTCATCCGACGCATTGAATTGACGGAGCACGAAGGACACCTGCATGGCTGTACCTCCTGTTCTAACTTCCGACACCCGGGACCGCTTCCCGGGGTCCGTGCCGCGGTGACCGGCATCGCCGCGGTCCATCGGTTCCGGCGCTGGCGCGGGCGATTGCCCCCTACACCAATCGCCGTCGTCGCGAAGACGGCGGGATTCCCACCGCCTCGCGGTACTTCGCCACGGTCCGCCGTGCTATGACGACGTTCTCGCGGCGCAACCGTTCCACGATCTCCAGGTCGGACATCGGATTCGTAGGATCCTCCGCCTCGACCAGGGTCTTGATCCGGGACTTGACGCCCTCGGATGACTGGTCTTCACCATGCACGCTGCCGATCCGGCTGTTGAAGAAGTACTTCAACTCGAAGATCCCCCGAGGCGTATGCACGTACTTGTTCGTCGTCACGCGGCTGATCGTCGACTCGTGCATCCCGACATCCTCGGCGACGTCGCGCAGAACCAAGGGCCGCAACTGCGTGACGCCGTGGTCCAGGAAGCCGCGCTGGAACCGCATGATGCTTTCCGTCACCTTCCGGATCGTGCTTTGCCGCTGGTGGATTGATCGAATCAACCACATGGCTGAACGCAGCTTGTCCTTGATAAATTCCCGGGCCTCGCCACTGCCCATGCCGCTGAGCGACTGCTCGTAGTACTGGCTGATCTTCAGTTTCGGCAGCCCGTCCTCGTTGAGTACGGTGATGTATTCCCCGCCGACCTTCATCACGTGTACGTCCGGCTGAACATAGACCACGTCATCACCGGCGAAGCCTCGTCCCGGTCGCGGTTCCAGCGTCTGGAGCAGGTCAACCAGGGTTTTGACCTCGTCCAGATTGCACTTGAGCCCCCGCGCGATGGCCGGGAAGTTGCGCCGCTCGAGATCGTGGAGGTGCCGTTCGATCAGTTGATGGAGGGCCGGAGTTTCGCTATGGAACATTCTGGCCTGGATCAACAGGCATTCCTTCAGGTCGCGCGCAGCGACACCCACGGGGTCGAATGATTGGACGCGCTCAAGTACCCGCGCGACAGTTTCGGCCGTTTCCCCTGTGGCTTCGGCGGCTTCTTCGATCGTCACGTCCACCAGATAGCCGTCGTCGTTGAGGTTCCCGATCAGCCATGCGCCGACCTCTTGATCGGCCTCATCCATGTCGGACAACTGGAGTTGCCAGGCCATGTGCTCGACGAGGCTCGTCTTGTGGCTGATGGTCGCCTCGACGGAGGGGTATTCCTCGTTCGACACCCGGAGCGTCGGCCCCGACGAGAATCGGTTGTAGTAGTCGACGAAATTCTGCCAATCGGTGATTTCGTTGGGCGTTCGGGTGTCAGCATGCTGCTCGGTATCGCTGCCGGGCTCCGGTTCTGTATCGCCGGATGTGCGTTCCCCGTCGTTCGGTGTGGCGTGCTCCCGCGCCCGATCCTCGTACTGCAACGTTTCTTCGGTCTGGCCGTCCTCCTCCAGGACCGGATTTTCCTCCATCTGGGCCTGAACTTCCTCGGCCAGTTCCAGTCGCGACAGTTGGAGCAAGCGGATCGCCAACTTCAGTTGCGGCGTGATTACGATGCTCTGGAGGAGTTTTTGGCTGAGGTCCTGGCGGATTTCCATACGGCCTTCAATCGCTCGCGTCGCGAGTAGTCTCGATTCGGTAAAGAGCGCCAATGAAAAAGCCCACGTGGACAATCTAGCAAGTATCGGGCCGCTTGTAAAGCAACCGCGTCCCGCATAGAATCCGGACCCGGAAGGGGGAGCAATGCACCGGGATCCGTCATCGTCGACTGGGCTGCTGCCCAACCGCCTGTCGCTTGCCGACATCGAAGCGGTACGCCTGATCCTCCGAGGCGAGTCGGTTATCGATTGGCACCGCCTGCACCTTGAAACAGACGCCCAGGTCGAAGGCTTTCTGCGGGTCAACGGGTTCGACCCCTCTTGTCCCCGGGATATGGCCCGGTTGGACCACCTGCTGAACCAGTCCACGGCGTATCTGAACAAGGTTCTGGACTACCATTTCCCGGCCGAGCTGCGGCGTCCAGGTTCCGTGCCTGACCTGCTGCGGCTGGCGTCTTCGCGATCCGAATTGCAGGCGCTGGCGTGCGTACTGCTCAAAGTCATGCATATCGTCAACCACGTCGAGGCTCAGGAGTTGCGGCACCGGTTGACGGCGTCCGAGGACGAGCTGTTTACCAAGGCGCAGGACGCAGTGGATCAGGCTGTTTACGAGATGCGCCAGGACGGCATGCCGATCAGCCAGTACCAGTCCAGTCGGAAGTCACCCGAGAGTTTGATTACGAAGCTGCTGTCCAAACGATCGACCCTGGCGGCTCAGGTCTTTGACCGCGTGCGCTTCCGTATCGTGACCCGGACGTCGCGCGACCTGATACCGGTGCTGGCGGGGCTGAAGGACAGGCTTCTGCCCTACAATTACGTGATCCCCGGGCAGTCCAGGAACGAAATCCTACCGGTCGACGACTTCGTGGATGCGCTGATGTCGAAACCCCACGACACGCGGCGCCTGCGCCTGAAGTTGGAGATGGAGGACGCGGTCGACAACGAGGACTGGAACCGGTTTTCGGCGGCCGGGTTCCGGATGGTCAACTTCGTCATCGACATGCCCCTGCGCGTGGGCGATTTAGTCGGGCGGGCGAACGACCCCGGCCTGGACGCCTTTGGTGCGCTCGT
>CAZHDQ010000005.1:0-18863 GCA_964531595.1 uncultured Anaeromyxobacteraceae bacterium | reverse complement strand
TCGAGACCTGGGCTCGGCGCGAATCAGCCAGTAAAAAACGGGCGACACGCGCGGCCGCCAGAAAGACAACTGCGCGCCCCCGGCGGACCCCCTGACCGGCATTCGCGCCGACCATTTTTTTCAGACCCGCTTTTTTTCAGACCCGCTTTTTTTTCAGACGGTTGCACCCTTGCCGAGTCGATCTTCGGGACCGGATAGGATGTTTGGATTGCTTTCACCTGGGGAATCGAGTACACTGCCGACGTTTTGGACCAGCGGGCCTATAGCTCAGTTGGTAGAGCCACCGGCTCATAACCGGTTGGTCCCTGGTTCGAGCCCAGGTGGGCCCACAGGTACCCGGATGGTGGCGATGAGGCGGGTGACCCAACCCCTTGTGACAGACGACCCTCTGATGGCTTCCGACCCACAAAGTCGGATAGCCTGGGGTCCGGGACCGCTAAATGGCGCCTCCTCGCAGGCGCCATTTTTGTATCCGAGTCACGCCGCCCAAGCCACCCACACACCCCATCCCATCTCAGTAGGAGGACGCCCTTGAAAGACCTGATCGCATCGCTTCGCGCGCTCCAGGAAGTTGACCAGCAACGGCTTGAGGCCGAAAAGGAGCGTCGTGCCATCACCGAACGCGTCGAGCAGTTGTCAATGATGCTGTCGGAACTGGAAAATGACTTGGCCGACAAGCGCGAGAAACTGAAGGAGGCCGAGCGCTGGTACAAGGAACGGGAAAAGGAACTCAAGGAGGATAACGAAAAGATCCGCCGGGCTCAGACCCGCCTGAACGGATTGAGCAAACCCAAAGAGTTCGCCGCCGTCCAGCGCGAAATCGAGACGCTCCGCCGAGGCAACGCGCAGAAGGAGGAGGAAATCCAGAAACTGCGCACCGTTATGGAGGAATTCCAGGGCGCGGTGATGGAAGAAGACGAGAAGCTGGGGACGATGCGGGCCGAACTGGCTCAGGAGGAGTCCTCGACCGGTACACGCGTCCGCGAGCTGGACGGCCGACTCAAGGCGCTGGCAACCGACCACCAGAGCTATGAGCGAGACATCCCGCCAGACACCCTGCGCCGCTACCGCCGGATCCAGAGGTCGTGGCAGGGCATGGCCGTGGCCGAGGTCAACGCGAAGGGCTCGTGCGGCGGCTGCCATCGCCAGGTCCCGCCGCAACTCTTCAACATCCTGCTGCGAAACGATTCGTTAGAATCCTGCCCGTTTTGCAACCGCTTCCTGTACGTTTTGGTCGAGGTCAACGGCAATGGCGATCGGGCCTGATCCCGGCACTGGACCGACAGCTCCCCCTTCCAGATACCCAGACCTGTATCGATTGTCCGAACTGGCCCACCGAGCGGCCGCCTTGGCGGGTCCTTGCCAACTGTGCCCCCGAACCTGCTACGCCGACCGTGAAATTGGAGACCTTGGCCACTGCGGCGCCGGTCCCTTGCCAATCGTTTACGCGGCCTATCCCCATTTCGGCGAGGAGGCCTGTTTGGTAGGCCACGGCGGTTCCGGCACAGTGTTCTTTGCCGGCTGCAACCTGGGCTGCGTGTTTTGTCAAAACGCCGACCTGAGGACGGCAGCGGCTGGCACGGCGATGACTGACCAGGCGCTTGCCGACCTGTTCCTGGCACTGCAAAAACGGGGCTGCGTCAACATTAACCTGGTGACACCGACCCCACACGCCGTCGCCATCTTGAGGGCGCTTGACCGGGCGGCGGCGGTTGGCCTGGGCATCCCGCTGGTCTGGAACACGTCGTCCTACTTGGCGCCAGCCCTGCTCGCCGCGCTGGATGGCGTTGTGGATGTTTACTTGGCGGACTTCAAAGTTGCGGACCCCGAACGCGCCGGCCGATGGATTAACGCGTCCGACTACCCTGACACGGCACAACACGCGATCATCGAGATGGCGCGGCAGGTCGGTCCCCTGAGCCTGGACGACGACGGCGTTGCGCGGCGCGGGTTACTGGTCCGCCTGCTGGTGCTGCCCGGGGCTGAGGACGACGCGCTACGCATCCTCGAACTATTGGCACGCTTGCTGCCGGGGACGGCCGTCAACGTGATGGGACAGTACCGGCCGATGGCCGAGGCCCACCGCCACCCGCCTCTGGACCAACGACCTACACCCGAATCGGTCGCCAGGGTGCGCGCGCGGGCCAAGGATCTGGGGCTTTGGGCCATGTAGGTTCAACAGGATGCTTGAAGTCGGTAGGTTGGGACGCACCGGGTGGGTTACAGCGGCGTACATGCCACCGTATTGCGCAGGACGGTCAAGGTCTGACCACCCTGGTCGGCGGTCACGACATCCGGGCACCCGTCCCCGTTGACGTCGTTGACAACCATCTGAGCCGACCCGACGCCAACCGGGAAATCGAACGGTGGCGAAAACTTGCGGTTGGCCAGATTGATGTAAATCGACAGCGTGGCGTCACCCTGATTCAGCACCAGGATGTCCAGGTAATCGTCGCCGTTCATGTCGGCTAGCGCGATCCCGGCCGCGTTGCGGCCCTGGTGACCCAGGCTGACCGGCGGCTCGAAGTTCAACAGGCTCCACGCAGTCGTTCCCTGGGCCAGGCTCGTCGCGTTGTCGAACGCGTACGAAATCACGACGTCATTCGCCAGTAACGTGACCAGATCAGGTAGGGCGTCCGTCGCGTTGGGACCCAGAGTTCCGCCGGAGCGCGGCGGGCGAATCGGGTCTTCCAGGAACCCAACCGCCACGGCCTTGGGCGACGCCCCGACCGCGAAGTCCTTGGAACGCGCCTCCGAGAACGTCGCCAGCAAGGCGTTGATGAACACCGTCAGGTCGCCGGTCCCCGCATTGACCGTAACCAGGTCGTAGTCCTTGGCCACACCGTTCAGCGTGTCCGCCAGCGAGCGGCGCAAAGTGGTTGCGACGACCTGCTGGACGTTTCGCACCACGTCGATCTCGGGCCCGGTCCTGAATGACTTGATGAACTGCCCGTTGCCCTGTCCGATGTACGGCTGCAGGCGAGTGATCCGCTCGCTGTCTTCGAGTAGCTCCTCGAGCACCGCGATGTCCACCACCGAATAGTATCGCTGGGTCGTACTCTCCCCAGGCTTCGCACGGTCCAGGTCGGCCACCGCCATCAACCGGGGGCGGTCGCCCAGTACCAAATCCTGCTTGTTCGCCACAATGGCCGTGTGGCTGGTCAGATCCCGGTTGAACACCAGGACCTCGGCGGTCGGCAGCCGCGCCTCGACGAACGGTGCCGTCGAGTTCGTCGTGATCACCAAGTCGTCAGGTCCGCCGTCACTGCCCGGGGCCGAACCGTCGCTGGCCTGGGTCCGGTTGACGTTCGCGGCGATCAGGCCCACTGGCGATGCCGAAGAAATCGCCAGGGGTGGCGCCGTATCCAGCAGTGGCATGCCGCTTGCCGCGTCGGCCGCCTTGACGCTGACTTGATACTTGCCGTCCTCCCCTTGGCCCATGACGGCGGCGTCCAGCAACGTGTCCTTGCCCGGAAGCGATTTCGTAAACCGGCCCAGCGCCAGGGAACGTGGCACGAAGCCCAAGAGCACCATCGGCGCCGCCTGGAATCTCCCCGCCTCGGGGTCGTACCGCAGCCACGTCAGCTTCGTCCCTTCGTGGTCGAGCACCACCAAGTCGAGCCGCCCGTCGCCGTCCAGATCGGCGGTCGTCAACATGTCGGCGTCCCCGACCGCGAAGGCCGGGCCGTATTCCAACCCGCCCGCCTTGCCTTTGAACGTATGCACCAGGTTGCCGCCCTTGCACAGGACCGCTAAATCGGGGATGCCGTCCCCATCAAAGTCGGCAACGGCCAATTCGGCAGGGTCGATCCCGGTGGCCTGGAACGCCTCGATGGTAACTCGCGCCGGGTCGCCAGCGCCGGATTCCCGGCGGATCACCAGGACCCGCCCACCGACCTGGTCAGCCGCGATCAAGCGGTCCGACCGAAGGCTCGAATCACCGTCGAACCGGACTCCCCAAATCGACACCAACCCGGCAATCGGATCTGGCCCCACCAGGATCGTCGAATTGTGCCCGCCTGACGGGACGCCTTGGCCATCGACCGGGAACACCGTCACGATCGCCGAATCCGAGCGTGTCAGCACGATCCCGGGCAGGTTGAGGCCGGCGAAATCGCCGATCGCCACACGGTTCGGGTGTACCGCCCCACCATAGGCCGCAGCCGGACCCCAGCCTGGCCCATCGCCGCCGTCGTCGGACACTATCACGCCCAGCGTCTGGCTGACGTCATCCAGGACCATGGCGAAATCGGGCAGTCCATCGCCGCTGAAATCGTCAATCGCAAGGTCTATCACTGGGTACGGCACCGGCAGTTCGATCGGTGGGTAGAACATCGCATCGCCGTTCTGGAGGAACACGTAAAGCACACCGATCGTCTTGCCATCAACGACCTTCGACCCCCAGAGCACGACATCGTCCAGGTCGTCTAGGTTCAAGTCACCGACCCGCAGGCCGCTGACACCACCTTGGAACAGTTCGGCCCGACCTATCAGTCGCCCGTTTTCGGCATTGCGCGTCAGCACCCGAGCGCCTTGCCCGCCCGCCACCACTACGCCCCACGCGTTTTCACCCGGCAGGCCCAGGCGGACGCCAGCGATCAAGCGGGCCGAGAAGTCGTCGGGTAGCACGCGCGTGTCGCCGCTCAAAAACTGCGGGCTGCTCACGAAACCTAGCGGGATCTGTTGGGTTGTGACGTGGCCCTGTAGCCCATCGTACGCCTCGACGGTCACCGACTTGCCGCCGCTTTCCCAGGCACGCGTCGAAATCACGATCTCGCCCGTATCGACCTTGGCTTCGCCCACGGTAGCGCCCGACTTTGGCCACATGTACTGGAAATCCTCGACTCGGACGATGATCTTGGTCACCCCGGTGCCGGGATCTGAGACCACGAAACGCAACACCAATTCGCCCATGAAGTTGCCGTCGGGTGCCGGCGTGGGATCCTGGGCGACTATGGTTGGGGCATTGTTGTCGACTACCATCCGCAGATCTGCGGTTGCGATCCGGCCATCTTCGGATTTGGCCGTCACGATCAGCCGGCGGGTTTTGCCGTCCGCGACTATCGCGTTCGTATCGATGGAAACCGTCGCTTCCCCCGGACCGTCCAGGTCGCGGACCACCGGGTCGCCAACCATCCCCTTTGAATAGGCGAACGACAGACCCATGGGCAGGTTCAGGGGGTCGTCTACCCGGACCTTGACGTCAAAGGAGCCTGAAACGATGCGATCGACCCCGGGGGTCGGGCTGAGGATCGTCACGCGTAAGGCATCAGGAGCAACGTCTTCCCAGGAATCGCCTTCCGCAATGTCCTCCTCGCCCCAGTCGTAATCGATCCCCTTCTTGCCCCCGCTGCCGCAGCCCGCGGCCACGAGGACGCCGAGCGCCAGCAGCAAGGGGACGCGACAGCACTTGCGCAAGGCCATCTTCCGCCTCCCGGACAGTCGGCAACCATTGTCCCGGAAGGCCCCCGGATCGTCAAGAAAGCGGTGGGGTTGGATTCAAAGTTCCCGAGGCGGGGTCATCAGAGGGTGCTGCCGTCGATCACCTGGACAACCGCAGCGTCGACCAGGACATCGCGGTCTCCGGGGGCTACGGCATTGCGTGCGCCGCTTCCGAAGGCGACAATTACGGGATCGCCGACCCCGGCGTCCAGGTCGTCTACCGCGACCACCACCCGACCGGTGTCACGCAGCGTCCCGTCAACGGCGATCTGCTCGGCGACCAACAGCAGTTTACGTCCGGCCAACCGTGGGGCACGTTTCGTCGCCCAGACGTGGCCGATCACACGGCCTCGGATCATGTCATGTCTCCTGGAGTCGGGCGGGGGCAAGCCCCTCCCGGAACTCGAACCGCGGGAACCGGGCGGCGTCGGCCGAAACGGCGACCGCGTCGACGATCGCTGCCACGGACGCCTCGACCGGATGCCGGGTGTCGCCCAGCGCCCAACGGGCAGGCAGGCCCAGGCAGATGACGACGTCCTGACCGACCTCGGCACCGACCGGGTCGACGACTACTAGGTGGTCGGTTGCGTGGTCGGGGCGAAACCAGGCCAGCGGGCGAACCAGCAACAGTTTTTGCCCGGAAAGCCGGGGATTGCGTTTGGTCGCCCAAACCTGGCCGATCACCCGCCCCAGAATCATCGCGGCCTCCTAAAGGTCCTCGACATGCGCCTCGTCGACGATCGCGATCACGCAGTGCTTCGTAGTAACTTCCGGCCCCAAAACCAGGTCGCGGACACGGCTACCGATGGCCACCAGCACCAGTTGCCCGACGTCGGCCCCCAGCGGATCTACCGCGAGCATGGAACCTGCGTCCAGCAGATCGTCGCCATCGTCCTGGCGGATCCGGGTACCGGGCGCGGCGCGGCCCGCGGCCAGGGGACGCACCTCAACGACGCGCCGACCCGACAGCCCTGCGGACTGTCGCGAACCCCACACCGTGCCTACCACCCGGGCCAGCGTCATTTCGCCCCCTTTCGGGACAAAATCAGCTTGGCCAGAGCGCCGGCCTCCTCGTCCAGGATCTCCTTTGCGTACCCGTGAATCACGCGCTCAGCGATTGCGCCCAGCAAGAACACTTCGACCTTTAATTCGCCAGTCATCACGCGACGAGTACGGCCGTTGCCCAACGGTATGAATTCAAAATCACCATGATTTTTCAAAAGCTCAGCTACCCGAGGTGTCGTCGGCACGTTGCGGTACCGGCCGCTAAGCGCCACAAAATCGACATCGGACTCTTCGGCCCATTCCATCCAGCGCGGATCGACCTTCTTGGGACCGACTGAACGGATTTTGGGTACTGGCAGGTAGCGGACGCGGCGCTTGACACCCTGAGGCGTCCGTTCCCACTCCAGCGACTCGGCATCGAGCAAACGCGTCAGGGACGGTTTGAGAACCTCGATCAGCCCCTTTTCGAACATGGTCTGCATCAATGTTTCGGGGTCACAGGCGAACTCGTGCTCAAACCGGTACTTCATCTCGACCTCGTCGACGCGCCTTGCCGGCGCTGGTGCCGCATGATACCTTGGCGACGTGGTTCGGCGCAACGTCGCGGACCTGCCGAGATCCCTCTCCCGTTGCCGGGGAACCCCACATGGTCAGACTGCAAAAATTCCTGGCCGACGCAGGCGTCGCGTCGCGCCGTGAGGCCGAGACTCGCATCACCGAAGGGCGTGTGATGGTCAACGGACGGCCCGCTTTCGTGGGCCAAAGCGTCGACCCCGACCACGATCGGGTCTCACTGGACGGCGAGACCGTGCGTCCGTCGCGCAAGCGCGTATATCTGCTTATGCACAAACCGCGAGGCACGATGTCGACCACCTCGGACCCGAAGGGCCGGCCGACGGTGTACAAACTGTTGCCACCGCTGGACGTCAAGGTACATTCGGCGGGCCGACTGGATTTCCAGACCGAGGGCCTGCTTATCTTCTCGAACGACGGCGACTTCACACGACGCCTGACACACCCGTCAAGCGGGGTCGAGCGGGTCTACGAGGCCAAGATCCAAGGAAAGCTTCCGGACTGGGTGCCGGGCCGACTGACCGCCGGGGTCACGCTCGACGACGGACGCGCCCGCGCCGCCCGCGTGGAAAGCCTGCGGATGGCACGGACCAACGAGTGGGTCGAGATCGTGCTGACCGAGGGGCGCTACCGCGAGGTGCGCCGGATGTTCCAGGCGGTGGGCTGCAACGTCTTGAAACTGAAGCGTGTCCGGTTCGGCTCGGTGTCGCTGGATCGCCTGCCTATCGGGGCCACCCGCGAGTTGACCGAGGGGGAGGTCGAGGCGCTGCGCGAGGGACGCAACCCGCCACTTCGGCGCCGCCCACCAGAGGCCCCGAAGCGACACGGCGGCAAAGCCGCCGCTCGCAAGGGAACGATTCGCAAAGCCGCCGTTCCGCGGGCCGAACGACCGCCGGCCTCGCGACCCAAGGGCGGGCTCGCGAAACCCAGACAAAAGCCCGATGCCGCGGCCAGCCCGAAGGCCCCTAGAACGTATACAAAAGGCCGAAGTGGACGTTCCCAACCTCTTCCTTCTGGACGCACGCCCCGGTCTGGCGGTCCACGCCGCGGCAGCGGCGGTCGAGGATGAACCCGTAGTCCAACCGGATCGGCACCACGCCTCCCAGCATGTACCGCAACCCTAGACCGACGGACTGGCGGACACTGGCAACGTTGAATTCGGAAACTCCTGCCGCCAGCGCGCCAAAGTCGTAGAACACGGTCCCGAACAGGCCCAGCGATCGCAGGATCGGGAACCGCACTTCGACGCTGCCCGCGAGCATTGCATCGCCGCCGTATGGTTTGGTGTACTCGATCTGCGTCCCGTCGGTGCCGTCCTCGGCCGGCACCTCTCGGGCCACGAGACGCAGCGAGCCGTCGCGGTGGTATTGCCCGATGCCGTCGGTCGAAAACCCCCGGACCCCCCGGTTTCCACCCAGGGAGAAACGTTCTTCCTGAGGCAAGCTCCGTGACGACCCGAACGAGCGGCTGCCGCCGAATCGCGCGGTGACACCGAACGTGACCAGGTTGCGCACGGTCACGAACCCCTTGCCCATCAACTCATACTTGATGAAGTTTCCCTCCTCCAGGCTGTTGATATAGGCCATGGATCCCTGCAGAAGACCGCCGTTGTGCGGGTTGATCGGGTGATCCAGCCGGTCGTACGTCAGTGTCGGCACGACCTTGTTTTCGAAGCGCCAGCCCGTGTAGTCGGGTGAAGTTTCCGGGTCCCGGGTGTTGACCACGCCGGTCTCGAACGACAGCGAACCGTACAGGCGCGGGAACAACTCCTTGGACAGGGCGAACTCGGCCCCGAACTGCACCTTGTCCAGCCGAGTCGTCGCCCGGTCATAAATCGCGAATGGCGTTACCCGGAAAGCGAGTCCCCGGACAAAGAAGCGCGGGTCCACGTATGTCGGCGTGAACGACGCGTAGCGATCCCACGCGGTAGTTGACAGCCCGTACTTCAGCGGGATGTACAGGCGCTTGGCCCGGCCCAGGAAGTTCAGGTCGGTGTAGCGCATCTCGGTGGTTACCAGGATGTCCGGCAACCGCAGGCCAACCGATTTTCCGTATCCGGACGACCCCAGGTCGGTCACCCCGACGGAATGCGACAGAGCCGACGTCACGTAACCTGGCAGGTCATTGGCACGCGTATCGTCCAGCTTTTCGAAGCCGACGACGAAGTCTAGGAAGCGCGAGCGGTTTTCGCGGCACTCAACGACCAGGGCGGCCTCCTCGCGCGGCGGGGTCTCGTCCGGACCGACCGGCAGAACACGCACCGAATCGAACACGCCCAGGTCGTTTAGGGACCGAACCGCCTTGGCTACCTTACCTGCGTCGTAAGGTTCCCCCGTTTTCGGGAACTCTTTTTTAACGACGCCGTCACGCGTGCGCCGAGTCCCCTGTACCAAGATCGGACCGACGCGGGTTGGCCCGCCTTCAACAACCGAGAATGCCAAGTCGACCCGCATCGACTTCACGGACATGGGATCACACGCGTCCTTCGGCACGTCGGGGTCGTGACCGATGCACGACACCGTGACATCAGCGTGGAGATAGCCCTTGTCCAGGTAGCGCCGCTGCAACCGGTCGCGCGCCGCCTGGACCCGGGGCGCCGAGTAGGGGTCGTTCGGGTGCAGCGACAGCGTGTCAATCAACTCTTTCGCGTCCAGGACGTGGCCCCCCTCCGCGGTCACCGCGCCCACCGTCGACCTGGGCCCCTCCACTAGGTCGATCTCCAGGTACACGCCAGCGGTACCCGGCAACTGGATCATGCGGAACGCCCGGTGTCCGGCCACGTATGTGTAGACCCGCTCACCTCCGATATCCTTAAGGCGACGCATGCGCGTCTCGGGGTCGGGATCGCCCTCGGGGAACGACAGCGCGAAAAATCCCGCGTCCCGGTAGAGGTGCTCGATGCGTTCCAGGTCGAAGAACACCTGATCCGGGAGCACCGCGCCAGTGTCGCCGAAGAAGTCGTACGGCCGGGTCGCCATCGCCTCGAGGATCCGGCCGGTCGGGATCACGCGGTTTCCCGAAACCCGGATGCGGCGGATTTCCAACCGGGAGTTCCTGGTGATCAGATACACGATCCGCCCAGCGACGTTGGGACCGACGGTCGCGTCCTCCTCGACCGCCGGATCAAGTTCGTCTGTTCCCACAAGCCGATGACGCATCCCCGATCCACGGGCGCGATACTCCAGCACGACATCGGCCATCAGGTACCCGCGGTTCTCGAACCAGGTCCGGACCTCCTCGCGCCCCAGCGAGGCTTCACTGGGGTCAAACACCCCCGAATCCGCGAACGGCAGCGACGTTAGAAGCGAATCGTCCACCACCGGCGAAAATCCCAGGCGCCCTGGCCGGGGCCGATCCCGCCCGAAGAAACGGATCAGGTAGCAAGATTCGTACGTAGCATCAACGGACAGCCGCTGCGATTCGTGGTCGAACGTGACACCGATCCCCACCCCGGTAAAACCGACGGTTCGCAACGCGCGGGTGAGGGCCCGCTCGATATCCTTCCCGGTCTGCTCGGTCATCGGCGCGCCCAGCGAAAGGCCGGACCACCGTTTCAGGTCGCGCTCGGAGACCCGTGGACAGTCCTCGACGCCCGGCTGGGTGTCCGGGAACGAGCGGGCGGGGTGCAAGCCCAAGGAAAGGTGCTCGATCCGCTGGCGGGTGCCCTCCAGGATCGAAAACGTCACGTCCACCTCGGCGTGACCGACTTCCAGGACGTCCATTGATACACTGGTGCCTGCGAACCCGTCCTCCTGGTAGGCCCGCCGTATCGTTTCGCGGGCTTGTGCCAGGGCATCTTCGTCGACTTTGTCGCCCGGAAATACCGACAGGCGGTCCAGGATTTGGCTGTCGTAAAAGTGCCGATTGCCCGGCACCCGGATCTTACGGATGCGCGTCGCCGGCTCGACCTGGATCCGCACGTCGATGCCGCCCGACACCGATTTGCACTCAAATACAACGGCGCTGAACATGTCCAGCCGTAGCAGGCGCGCCCTCGCCGCATCCAGCGAAGCCGCGTCATGCACGGCACCCAGGCGCAGGTCCGCGATCGTGGCCAGCGCGTCGTCGAACCCTTTCGCGCGACACGCCCTCGCTATGCACCCTGCGACCGTGACCCGGACAACGGGCACGCCAATGCACGCATCATGGTGTTCGACGACCGGCCCGACACCCTCGGGCACGCCTCCCCCACCGTCGGGAGTCTGAGCGCGCGCGCACGGCGACGCCAGCAAGACCGCCAGGCAGAGCCCGACGACCCCGGCACTCCGGGCGGGACGCGCGCGGTGCTGATCGTTGCTACTCAAGCGGAATCCGATACCTCAGTTTCGTTTCATAGGTCTGGCCGATTTCGTCCGGGTCCATCGACTCCTGGACCCCCCGCACGCGTCCCTGCAACGACAGCCGCTCGGTCAGGCGCACGAGGAAACCTGCGCTGTAGCGGCTGGCGCCCTGGCCCTGCAACACACGCGTATCGAACTTCAGCCGCGAGCCCATGTGGGCCATGACGTCGACGTTAACGCTGCCGGAGGGATTAATACCGAAGTTGATCGCGTCGACGAAGGACCCCAGCAGCACATTTGTCACCAAGCCAGTCACGTCCTCGGTCAGCATGCCCAGGTTGAACGTGCCGGCCATGCCACCGCCCCCCTCTTGCATCGTCGAACCCGTCAGCAGCAGGTACTGCAAGTCGGTCTGGGTCAGCGACTTCGAATTGGACGCCAGTTCGATGTCCAAATTCGGGTAACGCCCCGAAACCACGAGCGTCACTAGGATCGTGTTGTCGTCGAATAGACCGCCCGAGTCGTCCGGCGAGAAGCGGCTGGTCGACACCATCGCATCGCCACCCGAGCCGGTGTACTCGACGCGCGTCCGGGCGGTCAGTTCAACGATCGGCTCGTCCATCGGCCCCGTAAAATCCAGGGTGCCGCGCACGATCTCGAACTCGCGACGTACGACATCGTAGGTCATCTTACCGCCGGGCTGGATCTCGAGGCGATTCCACAGTTCGGGCTTGCTCACGGTACCCCGAACCTGCAAATTCATGCTTAGTTCCAGGTCAGTCGTGCCCACTAAAATCTTGCTACGCACGCCGAACCGGCTACCGGTCAAGCCCACGTCCAACCGTGCACCGGCCAGCCAGGGCAGCGCGTCGACCAATGACCGGCCCGAACGGGCCGCGACGCGCCGACCCGTGAAGCCCGAGAAGGCCCTGTGCACCACGTCGAAATTCTTGTGGTAGGACCCCTCGGTGGCGGCAATCTGACCCGAAATCACCACGTTCGACGCCCGCGTCCCCGCCATGTCCCGGAAGCGGGCGCGTAGCGATGGGTTGACGACGACGTAGAACTCGCCCGGAGACACGATCCGCAGCCCGGCACCGGTCAGCCCTATCTCCCCGCTATCCGGCACGAGGCCGTGCAGCACCACGTTTCCGAAAATCGCGACCGTCCCGTCGCCGAACGCCCCCCGGATCCAGTGCTCGGGGTCGATGGTCACGGTCTGGCGACCACTCGGTTCAGCACCCAACAAAATCCGGCCGCCGGGCTGGATTCGGATCGTGTCAGCCACTCGCCGCAGACCGACCTCGATGGCCCCCATACGCAGCGTGCCCGCCAGAACCGGCGCGGTCAGCAACGGCCCGGTGACAGTCATCGCACCGTCGCCCTCGGACATGTCGGACGTGCAGCCTCCGGGCAGGCGCTCCGAACCTGCCCCGGGCCCTGTCAGGTACACGTAGCCGTCCGCCAACGAGACCGTTTCTTTGATCGCGCGCAGTGCGTAGGCGCCCAGCGCCCCGCGAATCATCAGGTGTGCCTGGCCGTTGGCGTCCATCAACTGACCACAGATCTGCAGATGCTCCTGACCGTCCCACAGCGTCAGCCCCGTCACCTGCATCGCCCCGTCCGGCAATATGTCTATCTGCAACCGGTCCTGGTTGACCAGCACCACTTCGCGGTTGAACATGCCCATAACCAGGCCGTCGGGCGGTGCAACCACCTTCAGTTCGAACGCGGAGAGGTCGGCCAGGGGCGCGCGGAACTGGATGTTGCCCACCATCCGTCCCCAGAGGTCACGCACCCGCAGCGAGGGCAACAGGTCTTGGACGTTCAAGCGGTTGATGTCGATCATCACGACAAGATCGCGGAAAGCACCGTCGCGCCAAGTCAGGCCCGACTGGGGGTTCAGGCGCATTTTCGGCAGAAATTCGGGCGCATGAAGGGTCAGGTCCCCGCCAGCGAGGCGCTCGGCCTCGACGACGATCCGCTTCGCATGGACCCGGTCGTAACGCAGGTCGCTCCCGACTACCGACACCGACAGTACGGGATCGGCCAACCTGCCTGAACCCGTCGCCTCCAGGTCGAGCTGCCCCTGAAGCGGCCCATCGGCACCGGTGCCCGCCAGCGCCGCCAAGGAAAGCGACGACCCGGTCACCCTTGCCTCGAACGTGTCGCGGCCCGGCACAAGGATGCCGCTGGCCTCGATCGCGCCTCCGCCGTCCAGTTCGAACGCCGCCCGGTCGATTCGGAGCTCGCCGCCGCCCATCCGCGCCTGGACCCGGACGCCGTTCAATACGCGATCGGCCACCGCCAGCGACCCGAACGTGGCCGACGCGTCACCGGCCAGCGTTTGTAGTGGCGCCGACAGGTCCAGCGAAAGTTGGCTGGCGGACAGGCTACCCTCGCCTTGGACGGGAAAGTCACGCCACAACGGCAGGTCCTGCAGCACGACCCGGGACGCCTGGGCCCCAGTCAGCGACAGTCGCATCGCAGGGCGCGGCTGGAACGTTTTTGGGTCAACCACCCCCAGCGAGATCAGCTCGATCGTCAACTCGGCGAACGGGGCCTGGGCACGCATGTCCCGGGCCGACACCTCGCCTAGGGCATAGCCCACCTTCGCATCGATCGCGTCGATGGGCCAGTTAGCAACCTGGATCTTACGGCCCAGGAGAACAGCCTTGACGGACGGATCGCGCACCGGGCCAGTCGCAACCAACTGCGACAGTGACAGCATGCCCTCGCCAGGCACCCCCAGCGCCGTCAGCAACGATCCGAGATCCTTGTCGAGTCCGCCGGAAATCGACAGCCGATCCTCGGCGAGGTCGATAGCACCCCGCAAGTGCAACACGTCCGGTCCGGACCGGACCTCCAAATCCCGCAACTTGATCTGCGGCTTCAACCAGTCGCCCGCCAAGGCCAGACGCGCATCCAGGTGGAGCGACACGTCGCGCCCGGCCAGGATCGTACGTGGCGGCAGCGGGCCCGATATCGCACCCACGATCTCGGCGAAACCCGTCGGCGACTGCCCTTGCGACAGCGACAGGCGAGCCTGGAAAGACCCGTCCAAGGCTGTCGGGATCGGGACCGGCGGGCCCGGCGGCGTCACACCCAGCACCTCCAGCACCCGCTCAGGCGGCAGTCGCGACAGTTCGATTCGGGCCAGCGCTGCTAAACTCGAATCGGCCCCGTCCCCGAACGGGTGGAAGGAGCCGTCGGCGATGCGTAGGTACCCCTCTCCAACCGTCAGTTCGGCGTTCACACCGGACAACGCCCAGCGGCCGGTCAGGTCGCGTCCACCCGACATCGACATCCAGGCATTACCTAGCACCTGGCCGCCCGCCGTCAGGTTGGGCGACGCAGCCTCGATCGTGAAACGGGGGTCATTCGCGTCCCCGCGCCCCTGGGCACGGATCTGGACCGCCCCATGCACCCGGTCGGCCGAAATGGTCCGCATCACGGGGCTACCGTCGGGCAGGAACAGGAAGGCGCGGCCTTCATACGCGAGGTTCGAGGCCCAGTCGAGCGCGCCGTCCTGGGCCTCAATTTCCAGGCCCGTCACGTCCAATCGCGCCTGGCCGAACGACAGGCGGTCGTGGTCCAGCAAGAAGTCGTCGACGCGGATCCCGTTCACCTCCAGCCGGCGCGGGATCATACTCACGTCAGGCGCGGCGCGGATCCAGGCCTCTCCGGACCCGGCGTCGACGAATTTCGATTCGATCCGGATCCGATTGTTCACCAGGAACAGCCGTGCCTCGGCCCGGATGTCCCGGACCTTCATTTCCCACTCCGGGAAGCGCAGGAAGCAGGTGCCATCCCGGGCTTCGATGTCGTCGAACGTCAAACGTACCCGCAGGCGCGGTCTGCCGCTCGGATCGGGTTCTTTCGACGGCTTGAACCCGGTGAACGCGTCGAGGAACTCGAAGTGCATGTCGTCGTCGAACACGATCCGCGCGTCAAAATCCTGCAGGCGCACCCGCCGAAAATGGAGATGCAACTCGTTGGCCGATCGACCCGCAACGAAGTCCAGCAGCGGCAAGATGTCCATGTTGACGCGCACCGACGCTGCCCGCACGACGCGCTCGCCATCCGGGCGGTAGATGTTTACGTCGACCACGTCGAGCCGCCAGGGGAGCGGGCTGGCCTGGATAGTGCCAAACGTCAGGGTACCCGGGAGCACGGATCGAAGCAGGTCGGACAGCATGCCCGGCAGCGGGCGGCTGTTGAGCACGAAGAACAGGCAGGTGAACACGAACGCGACCAGCAACGCAAGGCGCGTAACCGCCAGGTACAACCCGACGGCCAGCAGGCGAATCACCTTGCGCACACCCATCCCGAACCTCGTCCGCACTCCCCGGAAATGTAGCAGAGGGCTGGGAAAACGGCGAACTTCAGGCGCTGCGGTGACGCACGTCGTGAAACGTATTTGCGCCCGATCCGATAGGGACATGTCCTTTCCGGGGCCATGCGATGCATGTCCGTGTCCGATCGGCGGTCCTGTGCGGTATCGAGGGAATCCCAGTCGATGTCGAAGTCGACGTCCATCCGGGCGTTGGCCACTTTGACATCGTTGGGCTTCCCGAGGCCACGGTCCGCGAAAGCCGCGTGCGGGTGCTGTCCGCGCTGCGCAACCTAGGCTTTCGGGCCTCTTCTCGCTGGATCACGGTCAACCTGGCCCCGGCTGACGTCCGCAAGCACGGGTCGCTGCTCGACCTGCCGGTCGCCCTGGGGGTGCTGGCATGCCTGGACGCGTTCCCGGCAAGTGCGCTGGCCAACCGACTGGTCGTTGGCGAGGTGTCGCTGGACGGGCGGGTCCGACCGATCCCTGGCGTATTGCCGATGGTCGCAGCGGCCCATCGGCAGGGCTTGTCCGAGGTCATCGTCCCCCTGGCAAACGCCGGTGAGGCCGCCGTCGTCGAGGGTGTCCGTGTGCTGGGGACCGACACCCTGGAAAGCTTGATCGCGTTCCTAACGGGGTCGGGCACCCTGCCCGAGGTTCGCACCGACCGGACGTTTGTCCCTGTGCGCGCCACGGCGGACCTTGCGGATGTGCGCGGCCAGGCACACGTCAAGCGGGCGTTGGAAATCGCTGCAGCCGGACGCCACAACCTGCTGATGATCGGCCCGCCTGGCTCGGGGAAGACAATGCTGGCCCGACGGCTGGCCTCGATCCTGCCCGACCTGTCGTACGAGGAAAGCCTGGAAACGACCACCGTACATAGCGTGGCTGGATTGCTGCATCGCCGTTTTGGCCTGGTCGCGACCCGCCCGTTTCGGGCGCCTCATCACACCGGTTCCGCGGCCGCGATCGTGGGTGGCGGGTCGCGGCCACGGCCGGGCGAGGTATCCCTGGCACACCACGGCGTGCTGTTTTTGGACGAACTGCCCGAGTGGCGCCGCGAGGTTCTCGAGGTGCTCCGCCAGCCGATGGAAGACCGCTTCGTCACAATCACACGTGCGGCGGGGGCTGTCACGTACCCGTCCGATTTCCTGCTGATCGCAGCCATGAACCCCTGTCCGTGCGGCTACCTGGGCGACCCACGGCACCGCTGCACATGCGCGCCACCCGAGGTTGCCCGATACCGGGCGCGGGTCTCCGGACCGTTACTGGACCGGATCGACCTGCACGTTGAGGTCCCGGCGGTGCCCTTCAGGGATCTGGCCGCGGCTGGGCCCACCGGAGAGTCGTCCGAAGCGGTGCGCACCCGCACGGTCCGCGCGGCCCAAATCCAGGCAAGTCGCCTTTCCGGGACCGGCGGCCGGTTCAACGGGCGGATGGATTCGCGAGCCGTCCGGCAGTGGTGCAAGGTACCGCCCGGGGCATCCCGGCTGCTGGAGGCCGCGATGGACCGTCTGGGCCTTTCGGCCCGTGCATTCGACCGGGTGCTCAAGGTCGCGCGGACGCTGGCGGACCTGGACGGTGCAGACGCGATCGCCACGGTCCACGTATCCGAGGCGGTATCGTACCGCCTGTTGGACCGCGCGGTGGAATAGGCGCCGACCGGCGATGGTCGCCGGCGGGTGTTTTATAACGAACGGAGGCATTCCCATGGCCAGGAAACCGGATCCCGGGTCGTTCAAGGAACTGGAAGCCCTATTGGCAGCGATGGACAAGCAGTTTGGCAAGGGCACCGTGATGCGGTTCGGCGCGGGGCCGATCGAGGCCATTGGGGCATTCTCGACCGGCTCGATGGGCCTGGACACCGCACTGGGCGTCGGCGGCATACCGCGGGGGCGGATCGTCGAGGTCTTCGGCCCCGAATCGTCGGGCAAGACGACGCTGACGCTGGAACTGATAGCACAGGCTCAGCGGGCCGGTGCAGTCGCGGCGTTCGTGGACGCCGAGCATGCGCTGGACTTGAACTACGCGCGCAACCTGGGCGTCGTCGTCGAGGATCTGCTGGTCAGCCAGCCCGATTGCGGCGAGCAGGCGCTGGACGTCGTCGAGGCGCTGGTCCGCAGCGGGGCAGTCGAACTCGTCGTCATCGACTCGGTCGCCGCGCTGACGCCGCGCGCCGAGATCGAGGGTGACATGGGCGCTTCCCACGTGGGCCTGCAAGCACGATTGATGAGCCAGGCGCTGCGCAAGCTGGTCGCTGCGTGCCACCGCCACGACTGCACGGTGGTATTCATCAACCAATTGCGCATGAAGATTGGCGTGATGTTCGGCAGCCCCGAAACGACCACCGGCGGCAACGCTTTGAAGTTCTATGCCAGCGTCCGCCTGGACGTTCGGCGTATCGGCTCGCTGAAGTCCAGCACCGAAGTCACCGGTAATCGCGTCCGCGTTAAGGTCGTCAAGAACAAGGTCGCACCGCCTTTCACCGAGGCCGAATTCGACCTGGTTTTCGGTGAGGGCATCAATCAGACGATGGAACTGGTCGAGATGGGCGAGCGGCTGGGCGTGATCGAGAAGGCCGGCTCCTGGATGTCGTTTCGGGGCGACCAGATCGGGCAGGGCCGCGAGCAAGCCGAGAAGCGGTTGCGGGCCGACGATGCCCTGCGGGGGGCCATCGCCGACGCGGTGCGGGCCGCGACGACCCGGGAGACGCCCGCCGAGGCGCCGCCTGGCAACGACGCTGCGGCAGCCTGAGAGCCGTAAACAGGCAGAAACAAGGCCGCAAAGCGCGTACAGACGCGCTTGACACCCGCAACGTGCCGCGTAATGCTCCGGCAATGAAACTGAACCTCGGCTGCGGCCGGTTCCCCAAGGAAGGCTTCGTCAACGTCGACCGGGGGGCGATGCCCGGGGTGGATGTGGTCCACGACCTGGACGTCCTGCCGTATCCGTTTGCGGATGGCTGCTGTGAGGTCATCGAGGCCGACCACGTGCTGGAACATCTGGGGTTGGTGTTTTCTGTCATGGCCGAACTGCACCGGATCCTGGCACCGGGCGGCACGCTGCGCCTGCGGGTGCCGCATTTTTCCCGCGGGTTCTCGCATCCCGAACACCGGCGCGGCTTTGACGCAACCTTCCCGTACTACTTCGACCCGGCGTTCCCGGGGGGATATTCAGGCACGACACTGCTGCGCGAATCGGTCCGAATGCACTGGTTTTCCCAGCCGTAC
>CAZHDQ010000004.1:0-19266 GCA_964531595.1 uncultured Anaeromyxobacteraceae bacterium | reverse complement strand
ATGGCCGCCAGGGCACAAGACATCGGCTTCATGGTCAAGCGCGCCAAGGAGGGTTTGGTCACCATCCCGACGCTCGAGGGCAAGCCACTTGGGAACAAGGAATACGAGGCATTGACCGACGCACAGCGCTCAAAAGTAGACGCGAATCGCCAGCGGCTGGAACCGATTGTGTCCCTTTTCCTTGAGGAAACACGGACCATCGAGATCCAGGTCCACAAGAAGATCCAGGGCGCCCAACGCTCCCTGGGCAAATCGGTGGTAGACCGACTGATCAAACCGGTGCGCGCCGCCTACAAATCGGTCCGCGAGGATAAGGGCTATCTGGACAAGGTCGTCGAGCACATCCTGGACAATCTTCAGCGGTTCCTGCCAGACGAAAGCGACCGGCGCCAGGCCGATCGGGCGATGAAAACCCCGATGATCGAATATCTGGTCAACGTCCTGGTGGACAACTCGGAGGTGTCGGGAGCGCCGATCATCGTCGAGGACACCCCGACCTACCACAACCTGGTGGGCAAGATCGAAAAGCGTGTTGAGCACGGCATCTATTCAACCGACCACATGATGGTCAAGGCCGGCGCGCTGCTCCAGGCCAACGGCGGATACCTTGTGCTGCACGTGCGCGACGTACTGACCTACCCGTTCGCCTGGGATTCGCTAAAGAGCGTGCTGCGAAACCAGCGACTGGTCATCGAGGAGATGGGCGAGGCCTACCAGTTCCTGCCGACATCGGGACTTCGGCCGGACCCGATCCCAGTACACGTCAAGGTGGTCTTGATCGGGTCGAACCATTTGTACCACCTGCTTACGACCCAGGACGAAGACTTCGGCAAGACCTTTCAGATCAAGGCCGAGTTCGATTCCGAGGTGCGGCGCAGCCCCGAGGCGCTGGTTGAATACGCGCGATTCGTGGCGACAGCGTGCAAGCGGGATGAATTGCTGCCGGTCGATAGCGACGGCGTAGCGGCGATCATTGAGTTCGGCATGCGGCAGGCGGGATCGGCTGACCGGATGACGCTGCGGTTCAACGAGATCACGAACCTGGTCATCGAAGCCGACAGCCTGGCGCGCACGGCGGGCAAGCGCATCATCCGGCGCGAGCACGTGACGACCGCCCGCGAACAGCGCTACCGACGCATCAGTCTGATGGCCGACAAGTCCATGGACGACATCTTGGACGGCACGCTGAAGGTCCACACCGAAGGCGAACAGGTCGGCGTAGTCAACGGTTTGGCACTTTACTCGTATGCGGACCTGGTGTTTGGGCGACCGCTGCGAATCACGGTCAAGACTTTTCACGGCAAGGCGGGCGTGCTGAACATCGAGCGCGAGGCTCGGATGTCGGGCAATACCCATAACAAGGGCGTGCTGATCCTGTCGGGCTTCCTGGGCGACCGGTTCGCGCAGGAGCGGGCGTTGGGCGTCACAGCCAGCCTGACTGTCGAACAATCGTACGGCACGATCGACGGGGATTCGGCATCATGCGCCGAATTGTGCGGCATCCTGTCGGCGCTCGGCGAGGTTGGGATCCGCCAGGACCTGGCGATCACAGGATCCATCAGCCAGGACGGCGAGGTCCAGGCGATCGGCGGCGTCAACGAAAAGGTCGAAGGCTTCTTCCGGATCTGCAAGGCCCGTGGGTTCACTGGCACCCAGGGCGTAATCCTGCCCAGATCCAACGTGCGACAACTGATGCTCGAGCCCGAGGTGCTGGATGCGATTCGCAAGCGGCAGTTCACAGTGTATGCTGTAGATCGCGTCGAGCAAGCCCTGGAACTGCTGACCGGAAAAACCCCAGGTAAGCTCCGCGCAGACGGGACATGGACGCCTGGGTCCCTGTTCGAGCGAGTCGCAAAACGCCTGGAACAGTACGCCGAGAAACCCGGGAAAAAGGACGGGAAGGACGGCGGGAAAAAACGGTCCAAGGCCGAAAAGCCGCGGGCGGGCAAGCGGAGTCGTACACAATGAAGATCCGCAACGTGCTGCTGACGTCCAAGGTCACGCTGTACGAAATGACCAACCTGGAGCGCCGGGACCCGGCCCTGGTCCGGATGCTTCGCGAGGGCGACCCAGCCGTCGCGGCGATCGAATCGGGCCACCTGGAAACGGTCTACGCGCGTGATGCGGTTCGCGCCGTGCTGGAATCCGAAGGTATCCGCGTACGCGAGGCCCGTCGTCTGGGCCGCATCCCGAACGGTAAGTACGACCTGATCGTAGCTGTGGGCGGGGACGGTACCGTGCTCGACATCGCGCGGCACGTCGACGCGACGCCAATCCTGGCGGTCAACTCGTCTCCTTCCAGCAGTTACGGTTACTTCTCGTGCGCGACCGCGGACACGCTGGAGCCCATGCTGACCCGGATCCTGGCCGACGGCATCGAACCTGTCGAACTCACCCGAATCTCCCTGGAAATCGACGGCCAGCGCCACCCGTACCCTGCGCTGAACGACGTACTGTTCGGCAATGCCTTGCCTGCGGCCACTTCCCGGTACGTACTGGGGATCGGTGACGACGAGGAAGCCCAGAAGGGTTCGGGCGTGTGGGTCGCTACCGCGGCAGGATCGACCGGCGCGATCCGGTCGGCGGGCGGCGACGTCGTCGACATCCGCGAACAATGGCTTCAGTACTGGGTGCGCGAACCTTTCAAGGGTGCGACGGCGCACCAGTATCGACTGGTCAACGGACACGTGGGCCCGTCGGGCATCCGATTCCGATCGCAGATGATTCAAGGCACCGTCTACCTGGACGGACGACGCAACGGCGTCCCGATCGGGTTCGGCAGCACGGCCGTCCTGCGACCAGACGCGCCTCCCCTACGACTGTTCCTCCACAACGGCCGCGGCCGGATGGGCACCGCGTAGACCTTTTCGACTGGTAGCCTTACCGGAATTAACGGACAGTTCCTAATCCAGTTCGTCGCGCGTGGTAACGACCCGCCCCACCAAACCGTAGTCCAGGGCCTCGGTCGCCGACAGCCAGAAGTCGCGCTCGGTATCGCGGGCGACCTGTTCGACCGTGCGGCCGGTCTCGTCCGCGACCAAACGGTTGATCAAATCCTTGGTCTTCAGGATCTCGTTTGCCGTGATTTCCAGGTCAGACGCCGGGCCGTAAACCGCGCCGTGGAACAAGGGCTGGTGGATCAACAGGCGAGCGTGCGGCAGGGCGATCCGGCGCTCCTTGGGCACCGCCAGCAGGATCACGGTCGCGATGCTGGCCGTCAGGCCGGCGCACACAACGCGAACCGGTGCCCGCAGGAACCGAATCACATCAAAGACCGCGAAACCCGAATGCACCTCGCCGCCTGGCGAGTTCAGCAGCAGCGAAATCGGCGCACCGGCGTCATCTGCCTCCATGATCAGCAACTGCTCGATCACTCGCCTCGCGGAGTCCGGAGACACCTCGGACGACAGAAGGACCGTCCGCGACTTCAATAAGCGCGCGGCGATTCCCCCGCCTTCATCATCGTTCTTCGGGCCGTTGTTTGCTGAATGCACGGGGGTTTTCTTCATGGTCGAATCGTCCTCGCAACGTGCCAGGGAGCCAAGCCGGGAACGTAGTCGCCGCCCGCCCGAGTGTCAAGAGCCGGCCCACCGCAACGAGCCCCGACACGCGCCAGTGCGGTCCTCGGAACGCGGCGCGCTAGCCGAGGATCCTCGTCTTGGCCCGCAATTCCGTTTGACCTGTGGGATCCTTTCTGCTAGATATCCCCGTCCGTTCTCCGGACGGAGGGAAAAGATGAACGCGTTGTTCGGCTTGATGTTCCTGGCCCAGGCCGCCTCACCGACGGCTGTGCCTCCTGGTGGGGTAGTCCCGCCGCCGCCGCCGCCGGCCGCCCAGGTCGCCGCGCCGGCACCAACCGCCGAGGTCGCACCGACCCCGGCTACTGCCCCGGCAGCGGCCCCAGTCGCCACGGCATACGCGCCAGCAGGCGAGCAGCCCGCAGCAGTCGCCGTCGCAGCGCCTCAGGCCACGCCACAGGGTGGCGGCATGTGGCAGACGCTGATCTTCTTCGGCGTGATGATCCTCGTGTTCTGGTTGCTGATCATCCGGCCCCAGCAGAAGCAGCGCAAGAAGCAGGAACAATTCCTGGGCGCGCTGAAGGCTGGCGACAAGGTCGTCACGGCCGCCGGGTTTATCGGCCGCATCGTGTCCATCGAAAACGATGTGGTGAACCTGGAACTGACGCGGGACGTTCGCGTCAAGGTTGTGAAGTCCCAGATCGTTTCCAATTACAAGGAAGACGGGGAATCCAAGTCCTCGTAATGCCTTCGACTGGGGGGCGTTACCGCCCCGTGAGTCCACCGGTGCAAGGGGGCCTTGAATGAACAAACGGAACCTGTGGAAGCCGCTGCTGACTCTGGGGCTGACGCTACTAGCAATGCTGTACGTCCTGCCGACCGTCGTGCCGACGGGGGCGATGCCAAGTTGGTATCCCTTTAAAAAGCAGATGAACTTCGGCCTCGACCTGCAGGGCGGCCTGGAGTTGCGCTACACCGTCGACTACAAGAAAGCCATCAGCGACAACCTGCTGCGCGTACGCGATTCGGTGATTGAATCGATCGTGGGCGAGCTGGCACGCAAGGACGGCAAGGAGCCGGACGGTCTGACGGCCGAGGAGCGCGCCACCGTGGTGGCCCGCTTCAAGGTGGATCGCATCGACTTCGACACGCTGAAGGTCGTGTTTGAGGACCGTGACGACGTCAAGGTCTTAACACCCAGTTTGGTCGAGGAACTGCGGTCCGACTTGGTCCGCCAGATCCCCTCGGGCAACGAGGTCCTGTTAAAGCTGAACGAGCGGCGCGTGTCCCAGATTCGCGACGAAGTCGTCGACCAGACGTTGGACGTGATCCGAAAGCGCGTCGAGGCATTCGGCCTGGTCGAACCCGACGTCCGCAAGAACGGCGACACCGACATCGACATCCAGATGCCTGGCGTCCGTGGCGGCGAAATCAGCGCTGTCCGCGAGCGGATCGGCCAGACGGCTCAGTTGGCGTTCCGGATCGTCGACCGCAGCCCCGAAGCAGTCGAGTTCTTCAACAAAAACCAACAAAAACTGGCGTCCTTCCAGGAAAAATTCCCCGAGAAGGGTGCGCTGCTCAGCCTGGATCGCGACAGCTCCACCAACCAGTGGATCGTGCGTGCGTCCGCTGGCGTGCAGCGCGGCGCCGGCGACTCGCTTGCGAAGAACGCGATGTATTCGTTCCTTAAAAGCCTGGACATTCCCGACGACCACATGATCGGCCTGGAACTGATCACGGTCCGTGAGGAAGGGCGCATCAAGGATCGCTATTACCGCACCCACTACCTGTGGTCGAAGGCCGGCGTCACTGGGGACCACCTGACCCGGGCAATGGTCCTGTTCGAGGCCCAGGGCGAGCCTTACGTCAGCCTGGAATTCGACGCTATCGGCGCGAAGCAGTTCGAGCAGGTTACCGAAGAAAACACTAATGAATACATGGCTATCATGCTCGACGACGAGGTCAACTCGGCGCCGGTCATCAAGGAACGAATCGGTGGCGGCCGGGCGAAGATCTCGCTGGGTGGCAACCGACCGCGCCAGGAAATCCTTGGCGAAGCCCAGTCTCTGGTCACGGTTCTGACCCACGGCGCGTACAAGGCACCGGTGCATAAGGTCCACGATTTCGAGGTCGGACCGTCGTTGGGCCGCGACACGATCGATGCCGGTATTTTGTCCTTGGTCGTCGGCATCGTCGCCGTCTTCCTGGGCATGCTGCTGTACTACCGTGGCTCCGGTGTCATTGCAGACATCGGTCTACTGCTGAACGTACTCTTCACGGTCGCGATCCTCATCGGGTTTGACGCGGCGTTGACGATGCCCGGTTTGGCCGGAATCGTGCTGACGGTCGGTATGGCGGTCGACGCGAACGTCCTGATCACCGAGCGCATCCGGGAAGAAATCCGTCTGGGCAAGGGCCCGCGCGCCGCGATGGACGCAGGCTACAAGCATGCGTTCTCGGCCATCTTGGACTCGAACCTGACCACAGCCATCACCGGCGTCATCTTGTTGAACTACTCTACCGGCCCGGTGTACGGCTTCGCAGTCACACTGCTTATCGGCATCTGCGTCACCTTCGTGACCCAGATCTTCATCACACGAATGATTTTCGATTGGTACGTCGACAAGTTCCGGCCGGAACGGCTGAGCGTCGGCATCTGATTTCGGGGGTACGGGCGTCATGGAATTCATCAAGCAGGGTACCCAGTTCGATTTCATGAAGATTGCACGCAAGACGTCGATCGTATCGATCGTTTTGGTCGTCGTCTCGCTGTTGCTCGTTGGGGTCTTCGGCTTCGACAGCGGCATTGATTTCAAGGGCGGTACCAAGGTGATCGTCGAATTCAAGGCTGACGGCAAGGTCGATCGCGGCGCGATCAAGACAGTCGTCGACGCACTGGTCCAGAAGCAGACGGGCGAAACCGGCTCGCAGGTCGAGGTCCAGGACTTCGACGTGGGCGGTGCTGCCGGCAACGACACGATGAAATATCAGGTCTTCACCGAACTGCCCAGCCTGCTGACCCCTCTGAAGAAGCTGGGACTGGCGAAGGACCTGGAAAAACACTTCGGTGTCGGGACCTCAGTCGAGACGCCGTTCGAGGCAGGCGACAAGTTCTATGTGTACCTGCCCTCCGACTGGCCTCTGGCCGCTGCCGCCGCACAGATCCGCGGAGTGTTCGCAACCGAGGGCTTCGAAATCACTCTGGTGTCGGACAAGGAGCAGGCGATCCGCACGGAAATGCTGCGTGAAACCGATTTACTGCTGTCGGCCTTGGATGATCAGGTCAAGGCCGAAGCCGCTATGGTCCGCGCCGATGCCGAAAAAAAGATCGCCGTGCTGAAGGACTCTCGCTACACGGTAGAGGTTCAGGCGATCAAGGACCTGCTGGCCCAGGCGATGAAGACCGATTTTGGCGATTCGTTCGTAGAGGTCTTGTCGACGGCGTCCGTCAGCCCCTCGGTCGGCAAGGAACTGTTCCAGACCGCGATGCTTGCGATGTTCTACTCGATCATCGGTATCCTGATCTACGTCGCGTTACGGTTCGACCTGAAGTTCGCCCCGGGTGCCATCCTGTGCCTGGTCCACGATGTCATCATCATCTTCGGCGTGATGGTCGTGTTCGACGTCAAGTTCACGCTGCCGATTGTGGCGGCCATCCTGACGATCATCGGTTACGACATCAACGACACGATCGTCATTTACGACCGGATCCGCGAAAACCTCCAAAAGGGCCGCAGCGGCGACATGGCCCGGACCATCAACCTCTCGATCAACGAAACGCTGTCCCGCACGGTCATGACGTCCGTGTTCACCGCGCTGGCCGTCGCGTCGATCTGGTGGTTCGGCGGCGGAACGATTTCCGATTTCGCGTTCCTTTTCTTCGTCGGCATCTTCCTGGGGACCTACTCGTCGGTATTCATCGCCGCGCCCCTGACGTTGTACCTCGAGAAGACAACCCGGCGCCGCACCCGCATGGCCCGCGCCTGATCCCCGACCGCCTGCACCGCGCGTACTGGACGAGCTGGAGACCCCACCGATGGAAGCCCGAAGCACCCGTTGGGTCGACGCAGATGTCACCCAGGGTGTCTGCGCCGATCTGACGCGCGACCTAGGCGTACACCCCGCTGTCGCTTCGGCGCTGGCGGCCCGCGGCCTGGTGACACCAGACGAAGCGCGCCGTTTTCTGGATCCCCGCCTAATTGACCTGAACGACCCGGCGACCATGCGCGACATGGACCGGGCCATCGATCGACTGGTTCTGGCGGTACAGAAAAGCGAACGAATCTGCGTGTACGGCGACTACGACGCCGACGGCCTGACGGCAACCACGGTGTTTTCGAACATGCTGGAAGCCGTTAGCGCCGATGTGACTACCTTCGTCCCCGACCGGATGACCGACGGTTACGGGCTGCACCCCGACCGGATCCGCGAACTGGCGGCACGCGGGATTTCACTGATCGTAACCGTCGACTGTGGCGTCCGCGACCATGATGCTATCGATATCGCACGGGGACTTGGCATCGACGTGATTGTTATCGACCACCACGCGCCCGATGAAACGATGCCGGCCGCGGTTGCGGTGATCGATCCCCACCGGCCTGACTGCCCGTTCCCGTTCAAGGATTTGTGCGCCGCGGGTTTGGCGTTCTTTACGGCGGGTGCGTTGCGGCGGGCGCTGGTCAACCGCGGTCTGCTGGAGGATGGCGCGCTGGATCTGCGGGACTTGCTGGACCTGGTTGCGGTCGGAACCGTGGCGGATATGGTGCCGCTGATCGGCGACAACCGTATCCTGGTCGCCGCTGGCCTGAAGCGATTGAACGAATCGGCACGGCCTGGACTGGTGGCGCTGAAGGCGGTGTCTGGCGTCGATGGGCGGCCTGTGACCGCCGGAACCATCGGATTCACGCTGGCCCCTCGGCTGAACGCAACGGGCCGACTGGGAAACCCTCGGGCCGCGCTGGACCTGCTGCTGGCGTCCGACGACATGGACGCGCAACGCCACGCTCAGACACTGCAACGCGACAACGACGAACGCCGCCTTATCGCCCAACGTGTGATCGACGAGGCGATGGCGCGCGTTACCGCGACTGGCGGGCCGACCCACCGTATCATAGTGGTCTGGGGCCAGGGATGGCACCCAGGGGTTGTTGGCATCGCGGCCTCGCGTTTGCTTGACGCCTTCGGGCGGCCCGCTGTCGTCATTGGCGTCGAGGACGGTATCGGCAAGGGTTCCTGCCGCAGTGTGCGGGGATTCGACATCGGGGGTGCGCTGGAAAAGGCGGCTTTGCTGCTGGTTCGTTTCGGCGGACACCCGATGGCGGCCGGTTTGACGGTGCAGGAACAACACATTCCCGAACTGGCGGCGACCCTGGAGGCGTTAGCGGACGCAACTATCGACGAGGAAACACTGGCGCGGACGATCCGGCTGGACGCCTGGGTCGGGCTGGGCGATGTCTTACCGGATCTGGCCGATGCCTTCGGACGAATGCAGCCGTTTGGCATGGGTAACCCGGAGCCAGTGCTGGCGGTCCGGGACGTAATTTTGTCGAACGTGCGGGTGGTCGGCAAAGACCAGACGCACGTGCAGATCGAAGTGGACGACGGCATGCGCCGCTGCGACGGTATCTGGTTTGGCGGGGCGGCGACGGTACCTGCGATCGGGGACCGGGTCGATGTGGCATTCAGCGTCACCCTGGACGAACGGACGGGCGCCGCGCGCCTGAAGGTGCGAGACATGCGACGTGCAGGCGACACGCCTGCGGTTTCGGAGGGACCATGAAGGTCATCATCGCGAAGGACTACGAGCAGATGTGCGCGTTCGCGGGTCACTTCATCGCCCGCCAGATCCGCGGCAAAAACGACATGGTGATTGGACTGGCCACTGGACGGACGATGGTGGGCCTGTATGCGAACCTGGTGGAACGCTACCGATGCGGCGAATGCTCGTTCGCGCAGATCAAGTCGTTCAACCTGGACGAATACGTCAACCTGCCCGAAAATCACCCGGCATCCTTCCATTCCTTCATGCGGTGGCATTTTGTCGAACATGTCGACATCCCGCCGGAACACGTCTACATCCCGAACGGCAACGGTGACCGACTGCTGGACGCTGCGCTGGCCCATGAAAACGCTATTCGTGCCGCCGGCGGTATCGATCTGCAGGTTTTGGGCGTAGGGCGAAACGGGCACATTGCATTCAACGAACCCGGGTCCAGCCTGGCATCGCGCACGCGCATCAAACGGTTGTCGCCCGAAACGATCCTGGCAAACGCCGACGACTTCGGCGGCCCTGCGAACGTACCACGGTACGTCATTACCGCTGGCGTTGGCACGGTGATGGAAGCGCGACTCATCGTGCTGATGGCATCCGGGCAAACGAAGGCCCGAGCGATCGAGGCGTTGGTCGAGGGGCCGATTACCGCGCAGAGCCCGGCAAGCATCCTCCAGATGCACCCACACGCCTTCGTGATGGTTGACGAGGCTGCCGGCACCAGGCTCAACGGCGCCTACGATCGCGTCGAAGAGGTTCTGGCCGACCCCTACGAGGAGTTTTTCTGGGATCACACGTAGCACTGCTACACTGGCAACGATGAACCCCGTACCCACCACGAGGATGTGTCTCACGCCATCCGCTGCCCATATCCGTCTGGCGATGCTTGCGTGCGCGGTGGCGACGTGCGTCCAGTCACCAGTGCCAGTGCGTGCCGAGTCTGCCCAGAAAGACGAGTCGAGTTACCCACTTACGATCGAAGGCGAAGCGGCGCTGCGCGAACGGTTGGCCGATTACGTACTGCTGATTCAGGCCTGGCCCGCACCCGCACCGCTGGAGGACCCGGACCTGGTCCCCACGCGCATCGGGATGGCGGTAATCGTGGCCCGTGAAAATCGGATTGAGGTCTGGACCGCAGCCGGGCTTGTCGAGGATGCCACGCGGATCCTGCTGTCGTCGGCCGACGGCCATCGAACGGCCACCGCACGCGTCGCCCAGGTCCGCGAGCAGGACTCGACGGCCCGACTGGAATGCGATGGTGGTTGTCCTGCGCCGAAGGACGCACCGGCACCGGCCCCAGCCAAGGCCTGCGAGGACGGGCGCCCACTGTCGTTTGTGGTACCGACTGGGCTTGGTGATTTTGTGCTGGGTCACACGGTCGTTGCGGGACCCGAGGCACCCCCGCTGGAGGCGCTGATAATCGTCCCAGGTCGGCTGCCGCTGGGAACACCGCTATTCGATCCCAAGGGCCGCCCCGCCGCCATAGTACTGCGCCCCCACACGTCCCGGACCGACCGGGTACTGGCCGCCCCGCTGACCCCACGACCGGTAGCGGCCCCGGCCATTGGCACCACGGCACTGCCGGCGGATCCCGGCGTGCAGGAACCGACGGGACTGGCGCCCAAGGCGCCCGAGGGCCTGCCGGTTATGGATCTGCAATGACCAGTCGTCGCAAACATCTGCCGCAACGAATGCTGGAGTACTGCCGGGCCCGCGACCTGCTGGCCGACCGTGACCGCGTGCTGGTAGCCGTGTCCGGTGGGGCCGATTCACTGGTGCTGTTGGACTGCCTGGTCGCCATCCGAGACGCCCTGCACCTGGATCTGACTGTCGGGCACGTCGACCACGGACTGCGCGCCGAATCGGGGCAGGACGCCGACGCGGTGGCCGCCCACTCCCAGGCACTGGGAATTTTGTGCCACGTCGTCCAGATCGATGTCCGAGGCTCGGCCCCCCGAGGTGCCACGCTGGAACAGGCGGCCCGGGACGCCCGCTACGCGGCCCTTCACCAGATGGCCTTGGCCGCCGGTGCACGCCGGATTGCAACAGGCCACACGCGCACCGACCAGGCGGAAACCGTGCTGATGCGCCTGATCCGCGGCACTGGGCCACTGGGACTGGGCGGTGTCGCACCACGGCGGGCCGACGCTGTCATTCGCCCGCTGTTGTGCGCCGGACGCGACGAGGTTCGCGCCTGGGCCGCAGCGCACTGCCTGCCGATCCGCGAGGACCCGACCAACCGCGACGAGCGGCACCTGCGCAACCGAGTCCGGGCGCGTCTGCTACCGCTGCTGCGAGACTTCAACCCCCGGATCGAGTCGCTGCTGGCCGATTTGGCCGATGACGCCGCAGATCTGGCCGCCTGGGTGGGCCCCCAGGTCGCAGTGCCGCCGCCGGCACCGGGCGATCCAGTCACTCTGGATCGCACGCGGCTGGACGCCTGCCCGCCAGCGCTGCGTCCGTATCTGGTGCTGGCGGCCTTCGAGGCGGCTACGGGCGCCCCACTGGGACTGTCCCGCCCGCACATCCGCACTGTGCTCGATTTGGCCACCGGCCCCGTCGGCCGTCAGGCCCACCTGCCTCGCCGCATTGTGGTGCAAGCCACACGCGACGATGTCATGCTGTCCTTGGACCCAGACGACCCGCCACCGGGCAGCGCACGCCGACATAAGCGCTCGGCCCGGCGAGCCGTAACGAACGAGGTTTCCTGATGTCCCTGTTCAACCTCAAGACCGGACGAAAAACGGTGGAGGATCGGCTCGACGCCGGGCGCCACATGGTCGACCGGTCATTCGACCTTCGAGGCGTCAGCAAATGGCTGCTGCTGGGTACTGTCCTGGGTGTTGTCGCCGGCACCGGCGCGATCCTGTTCCAGATGGGCCTTGAAGCCCTGCGGCTGTTCAGTTTCAACACCCTTATGGGCATCCATCCAGGCCATCCCGGCGGCGAACCACCGGACTTCCACTTCCCGCTGGCCGGCTCGCCTGTCCCTTGGCTGCTGTTGATACTGCCTGCTGTCGGCGGGTTGCTGGCGGGCGTGCTGGTCCACTATTTGGCACCGGAGGCCCGAGGCCACGGCACCGACGCCGCCATCCAGTCATTCCACCGCCGCCGAGGCTACATCCGCAAGCGCGTCCCGATCGTCAAGTTTTTCGCAACCATCCTCACGATGGGTACGGGCGGCTCTGGCGGCCGCGAGGGTCCGATTGCCCAGATTGGCGCCGGCTTCGGCAGTTTCCTGGCCACCCGCCTGGGTCTGGACGCCCGCCATCGCCGCTGGATGCTTGCCGCTGGCCTGGGCGCAGGCGTCGGTGCGATCTTCCGCGCCCCGCTGGCCGGTGCCATCTTCGCTGCCGAGGTTTTGTATTCCTCCACCGACCTCGAGACCGAGGTCATCCTCCCAGCCGCCGTCAGTAGTATCGTCGCCTACTCGGTGTTCACTGCGAAGTATGGCTTCGAACCGATGTTCACCAGCCGGGGCGTATTCGGCTTTTCGAACCCCCTCGAACTGGGCCCCTACTTGGTCCTGGCACTGGTCGTAACTGCGGCGGCACTGCTGTTCATCAAGGTTTTCTATGGCACCGAGGCCTTGTTCCAACGCTTCAAGATCTGGCCGCCACTGAAACCTGCAATCGGCGGCTTCCTGACAGGTCTGGTCGGCTTCGTCTTGTACACACAGTCTGACGACCCGCGGGTCATCGACGTGATGTCGACCGGTTACGGCATCCTCCAGGACGTGTTATCCGAGCCGGCCCACGCCATCGGCATCGGGGTGCTCCTGATGGTTTCTCTGGGCAAGATATTGACCACCTCGCTGACTATCGGGTCCGGCGGCAGTGCCGGCGTGTTCGGCCCATCGATGGTGATCGGCGGCGCTTTGGGCGGTGCGGTCGGGCAGGTATTCCATGGCTGGATGCCCCAAATCGTCCAGCATCCCGGCGCATTCGCGGTCGTCGGAATGGCGGGATTTTTCGCGGCCGCCGCCAATACCCCACTGTCAACGGTCATCATGGTCAGTGAAATGACCGGCGACTACGCGTTACTGGTACCCGCCGTCTGGGTTTGCTCACTGGCTTACCTAGCCAGCCGCAGCTGGACGATCTACAGCTCCCAGGTACCATCCAAGGTGTTTTCGCCCGCTCACTACGGCGATTTCGCCATGGAAATCATGGGCCACACGCAAATCGGTGAGGTTTACAAGAAGGACCGGAAATGGGTTGTGATCCCGACCAACACACCGCTACGCGAGATTACGCGGTTAACCGCCGAGACCCGTCAGCGGGTGTTCCCGGTGGTCGAAGATGACGGGCGCCTAATCGGTTGTTTCCACCTGGGCGAACTGGTCAACGCCCTACACGACGACGCGCCGGACCCGCCGCACGAGATCGCAAAAGACCTGGTGGCCCGAACTCGACAGACGGTTACCCCGGAAGACACCGTGCGGGCCGCCCAGCGACTGATGGCGAACCGAGGCGTCGACGAACTGGTGGTGGTGGACGACAAGGATTTGCGTCGGGTCGTGGGGATCGTGAGCAGTTCCGACGTCCTGCTGGCCTACAACCGCCGGATGGTGACCATCGAGCGTGATGGGTCACCAGATGCCGAGCAGACGCGTACCACGGACCCTTCCACCGGGACCTGACTTGCCTTTGTCGGCGTTTCACGGATTGACCTGAACGCCCAGTATGCCAATCTTTGCCTTCGACCTTGAACGCTCAAAGGAGGCCACCATCGACACCGGATGCACCAAGGAAGAAGGCCTGAACTCCCTGCCCGGCGTACGGTTCGCCGTGTCGCTGTTCCAGCGATTCGCAGCGATGCAGGCTGCCGGTGGATTCCTGCTGTTGGCCGCTACGGCCGCTGCGCTGGCGTGGGCAAATTCGCCCTGGGCGGACGCCTACCAAGACCTGTGGCGCTTGACGCTGGGCGTCGGCATCGGTAATCGCACGATCGGCATGTCACTGCACCACCTGGTCAACGACGGGCTCATGGCGATCTTCTTTCTGCTGGTCGGGCTTGAAATCAAGCACGAGTTCTTGCTGGGCGAACTGCAGTCCGCCCGTCGTGCCGCGTTGCCCATCGCGGCGGCGATCGGGGGCATGCTGGCACCTGCGGTAATTTTCGCGGTACTGAACGCCGGAAAGCCCACCGCCCCGGGTTGGGGTATCCCGATGGCGACCGATATCGCGTTTTCGCTGGGCGTGCTCGCGCTGCTCGGCAAGCGCGTGCCACCGGCTCTCAAGGTGTTTGTGGCCGCATTCGCGATTGTCGATGACCTGGGCGCCGTGCTGGTGATCGCGCTGTTCTACACCGCCGACATATCGTGGGCCGCACTGGGCTTGGCCGCAGCCATTTTGGTCGCACTGGCCGTCGGCAACCGCGCGGGCGTGCGCCACCCCGGCTTCTACACGCTGCTAGGTCTGGGCCTTTGGGCCGCGTTCCTGGCGTCCGGCGTGCATGCCACTGTCGCCGGCGTACTGCTGGCAATGACGATCCCGTCCCGCGCGCGCATCGACACCAACCAGTTTCTGTCCTGTGGCCGCGATGCCCTGGGCCGCTTCGCCGCCGCGGGCTCGACTGGTCCCATCGTCCCAATCGGCGAAAAACACGAAGCCGCCCTGGACCACCTGGACATGGCCATCGAGCGTGTCCGCACCCCAATGGACCGCCTGGAGCACGCGCTGGCCCCGTGGGTCACGTTCGCGATCGTCCCGGTCTTTGCCCTGGCCAACGCAGGTGTCGGGCTGTCTGGCGACCTTGCGCGCGTGGTTCGCGACCCTTTGCCCCTGGGCATCATGCTCGGCCTGCTGGTCGGCAAGCAGGTCGGCGTCCTCGGATTCGCATGGCTAGCCGTGCGGCTGGGTCTGGCCTCGCTGCCGACTGGCGTCGGTTGGCGTCATTTGTACGGGGCCGCTTGGCTGGGCGCGATCGGCTTTACGATGTCGCTGTTCATAGCCGGGTTGGCGTTTTCGGACGCGGCCTTGGTGGACGAATCGAAGCTGGGAATTCTTGCGGCATCCGCCGTCGCGGGGGTAGTCGGCTTCACGATCCTGCGGTTTATGCCTTCAGTACAAAGAACACCACGCTGACGACAATCAGCAGCGGCATCAGGATACCGAACGAATACAGCATGTAGCCGCCGAACGACGGCATGTCCACGCGGGCCGGGCCCTTCTCTTCCGCGATCGCCTTGACCATAAAGTTCGGGCCGTTGCCGATATAGGTCATCGCACCCATAAACACGGCACCCAGGCTGATCGCGCGAACTATCGTTACCCCCAAGCCCGCGGCGAACTCCGGATCGATCAGCCCCAAGGCGTCCACCCCGAAGGCGCCCTTCGCCAGCGAAAGGAACGTCAGGTAAGTCGGCGTATTATCCAGGAACGACGACAGCAGGCCGGTCGCCCAGAAGTATTGCCAGGGCTCGGTCACGCCCAGTTCGGTACCGCGCTGCTCCAGCAGCACCAAAGCCGGGATCATCGTGATGAAGATGCCAACAAACAGTACCGCGACCTCGATGATCGCGTTGAAGTTGAAACTGTTGTCTTGCCGCCACTGCTTGCGGGTCGTCGCCATCGACAACAGGCCCAGCAGCACCATCGCCCCATCGCGCAGCCACGGCACGCGAGCCCCCCACGGCCCTCCGGCGACTTCTGGAATCTTCAACACCTGCCCCGAGGCGATGATCGTGGCGACGACCCCGAGGATCAGCGCGACATTGAGCCAGCCGTCGATACGCAGCGGCACGACCTCGGTGATGTCCTGCTTGACGTCCGAGATGGTCTCCTTGCCGTGCGCCTTGCAGTCCCAGCAGTAATAGATGGCCAGCAGCGCGACGTTCATCACCAGCCATTCGGGCCACAGCGCCAGTGTCCACTCAAACGGGATACCCTGCAGGAAGCCCATGTAGAGCGGCGGGTCGCCCAGAGGGGTCAGGCAGCCTCCGACGTTGGACACTACGAAGATGAAAAACACAACTGTGTGGACCTTGTGCTTGCGTTCCATGTTGGTGCGCAGCAGCGGCCGGATCAGCAGCATCGACGCGCCCGTCGTACCAAACAGGTTCGCTATGAGCGCACCGATCGCCAGGAAGATGGTGTTGGTCCGCGGTGTCGCCGCCAGGTTGCCTCGCAGCACGATGCCGCCCGAAATCGTGTACAGCGACCACAACAACACGATAAAGCTGAGGTATTCGTGCAGGTGAAAGAACAGTTTGCCGGGCGCTATTGTCAGGTAGTACGCCGCCACCGGCAGCGCGATCAGGCCTGCCACGATGCCTTTGTTTCGATTGTTCTCCCACCAGTGGGGGATTTTCAGCGGCAGGATCGCGATGCACAGCAGCAACAGCGCAAACGGGATCACCCAGGCCAGCGACGGGGTCGGCACCTCGCCGCCATGCTCCGACGACGCCATCGCCACCGCAGGCAACAGGGTCGAGGCCAGCGCCGCGACGGCCATCAGAATCGCCGGCGACCGCGGCAAGAACCGCCGCCCGCACCACCATGAAATCGCAGTTCGCACCATTCGGTAACCTCCCCGCCGGCACCCTTCGTCCGGCCCCCTCACGAGCGCGCGATTGTACCCGTAAACACGGCGATGGTCATTCTGAGCGCCATTGAGATGGCAGGCTATCATGCGCTTGTGTCGAGCACACCTGCGCGGACAGACAAGCACGCCCGGAGGCCGTATGGCTGAACGATGGACGTGGAAAAGGGGCCGATTGCGCCGCCCTCACCCGTTGATGTTGACCTCGACGTAGAACTTTTTGAACTCGTCAATATCCATCCAGCCCGTGCCGTGGGGGTGGCTGAAGCCCCAGGGGTTTCGCAACTTCAGGCGGCGGCCCTTCCGGTCCACGTCGATGATCGTGTAGGCGTGGCCGAAGTGTACCCCATCGACTTCATCGGCCATCTTCTTCTTGGCGTCCGAAGCCTTCTCGCTGGAAAGCGTACTGGCGGTCATGACGGCCTTCTTGACCTTGCCGGCCTCAATGGCGCCCAACAGGGTGTCGCTGCTCGTGGACGCAGGTCTCAAACGGTCGGGGCCCTGGTCGTACAGTTCCTTCGCGGCATTACCTGGATTACCGCCCTTGTCGATGACTTCCACGCCGCCCTTCTGGTTTGCATAGGCCTTCTCGATGACCAGGGGCCAGATGGCCTTCGCGGTACCTACGCGCGCGTGCTTTCCCTTCACGAAACCAGTGGCCACGGTCTGCCGAGCCGCTCGAAAGAAGCCGATACCCGAAAAAATCACAGTGAACGTGCCGTTCGCGTTGGCCTTGATCATGTCTTTCAGGCGTTGGGGCTGGGCGTTGGCCATGCCTGCCAGCACCGACAGCAGGAAACAGTCGCCGATTTGTCCCTGGTTCACGTCGTCGGGTGAGGGCATCTTCTCGTTGCCTTGAGCATCCACGCCCCATAGTGTGCCGACCACAGCCTCGGTCTCCACCGCGGGGGCGGCACCCTTGACCGTGCGAGGGGACAAAGCCTCACGCCCCTCCTCGTAGGACATGCCACGCAAGGCGGTGCGCATGGGACTGGCCGGTGACGAGGGCACCGACTTGCGGGGCTCCGAAACCAAGGAATTCTCGATACGGGACTCTTTCTGTGTCACTGCGCCACCTTCTCCAGCACCAGCACACCGGGCCCGCCGCTACCGGGCTGGATCTTGACAACACGGTAGCGCTCAGTGCGCAGTTCCAGTTCGAAGCCGGCGAAGACCTGCACGCGGCGCTCCTCGGATGTGACGGTATCCATGATGGACAATGTGGCGCTCATGCGTTGCACAGGCTTTTCGTCCACATTGAACTCGCGTTCCCAGAGGTTGCTGACGCCAATCCGGCACCCGTCGATGTCGGCGACGGTCGCTTCCTGGATTTGGAGACTTGGCTGCATGAGTTCCTCCTGCACAAGTGGGACGTTCGTGAGCGCCGGTGGGTCAGGAGACGGAATCGACGGGGCCGGGCCAGCACAGGCCGCCAGGGCCATCAAGACAGCGGAAAGGGGGCCGATTGCGCCGCGTGCCATGGACAACCTCGACTGAAGCGCCGGTGGTGTCCAGTCTATAGCGTAATATCATTGAAGCCAAGACCGTGCGCGAACAGACCGTGCGCGGACGTCCAGCCTGCGGTCACGGCAACGCGGTGCCCGGGCGGCCCACTAGTAGTTGAACGCCGAACCGCCCAAGAACTCGCGCAGGATCGACGTGGCCGGCACATCATCGGCAAATACCGGCACGAACAGGTCCAGAAACTCCATCAGGCGGATCGCCTCTACGAATTCCGGTTCCGTGTCGCGCACCTCCATCAGGAACCGCTCCGCGAACACCTTGAGTACCGCAGGTTCGTACACCAAAGTGCTGTTGAACAGGTGATCGGCGTGGTCCTGGAACGGGAAAATCCACTTTTCCTCGCCAGCGCGCACCCTGGGCCACATCTGGATCGTCCGCGCCGCCGAATACCCCCGAAACAGGCGGTCGCGCACCAGGCGACGGATCAGCCGAGAGTCCGACGTGAAGATCCGGGTCTGGTTATCGATGCACAACTGCGTAAGCGCCGACACATAGATGCGCACCTTGTTCTCGGCCGGCACCGCCGCCGTCAGCCGATCGTTCAGGCCGTGGATGCCCTCCATCAGCAGGATTTCGCCCGGTTCCAGGTGTGCCAAATCGGTCCGCTCCTCGCGAACACCCCTCGGGAACGAGTACCGCGGCATAGCAACCTCGCGGCCAGCCATCAACGCGTTCAAGTGCTCGTTCAGCAGATCCAGGTCGATCGCCTCGATGCATTCGAAGTCGTACTCGCCGTCCTCGTGGAGCGGCGTCTTCGCGCGATCCAAGTAGTAATTGTCCACCGACAGCACCTTGGGCCGCACGCCGATCGCCATCAGTTGCATCCGCAATCGCTTAACGAACGTCGTTTTGCCAGACGACGAAGGCCCGGCCACCAGCACCAGCCTGCATTGCGGACGCGCCACCACG
>CAZHDQ010000003.1:0-20605 GCA_964531595.1 uncultured Anaeromyxobacteraceae bacterium | reverse complement strand
GATGGACCGTATGGGGGTACAAAACGTTGTTCGGGCGCGCAATGTCGCGTTTCCGACCTGGTCGCTGGAGCAACTGCTCCAAGCCGATCCGGACGTTGTGATCGACGGCATCGCCGGGTCCGGCGACCTGGCCGATGTCCTCGCCGGTGTGGGGGTGTCGGCCGTCCGGAAAGGCCGCCTTATCGGCGACATCGACCCGGCGGTCCTGCGGCCTGGGCCGGCCACCGCAAAGGCTGCGCTGGACCTGGCGGACCGGATCCGGATGGTGACCGATGGGCGCTGAGCGGCAGCGGGGGGGAGCGGCATGAGCCTGGTGGCGCGCATGCATCGTCCGCTGTTCTTTTTCGTCCTGGGGCTGTTACTGGTCCTGGCCCTGTTCCTGTCGATCGCGTTAGGCGTGTCCGACGTGGACCTGCTCGGCGCCCTCGACGGAAGTGCACCCGGCGACCGGTTGGTCTTGCTGCACGAACGTATTCCTCGCACGCTCCTGGCTGCGACCGTTGGGGCCTCGTTGGCCGCTGCGGGCTTGGCCTTCCAGGCGGTTCTTAACAACCCATTGGCTGACCCGTACATCATAGGCGTCGCCGGCGGGGCGGCAATCGGCGGCACGCTGGCGATGATCCTGCCGATCGGCATTGTGCTGGGCCAGTTGGGCGTGTCGATGGCGGCCTTCCTGGGCGGCCTCGGCGCGATCCTGTTGACGTGGCGCCTTTCACGCGATCGACTCGGCCACCTCCGGGCCTACCAGGTCCTGCTGGTCGGGGTCGTCTTCAACACGTTTGCGTCGGCCGTGATCATGTTTTTGAAATCGGTCGTGCGCGCCGAAAAGGCCCAGGAGATGCTGCTGTGGCTGATGGGAACCTTGTCCTCGGACATCCGTGCTCCCGGTGCCGTTGCCGCGTCCGTTGCCATCACACTTGTCGCGTTGGCGGCGCTGTACCGTTTGGCCCCGGCACTGAACGCCCTGGCACTGGGGCACGAGGACGCGGCGACCGTCGGCGTTGATCCCGTCCGCACCACCCGCGGCGTGTTCGTTGCGGGCTCGCTCCTGGTCGCGGCCGCCGTGTCAGTCGCTGGGATGATTGGGTTCGTCGGGTTGATTGTCCCTCATGCAGTCAGGGCGCTGATCGGGTCGGACCACCGGGTCACTATCCCGGCATCGGCGCTGCTCGGCGCCGCATTCCTGGTGTCGGCGGACCTTGCTACCCGTGTGTTGTTCCCGGTCTTCGAAACCGAGGCGCCGGTCGGCGTGCTGACGGCACTTATCGGTGGCCCGATGTTCGTGTACCTGCTCCGGCGTGGTGGGGATCAACCATGACGCGGACACATGACCCAGCCGCTCGGCCGCTCGAAACCGTTGGTGCCTCGTTCAGGTATCCGGGGCGCTCTCAACTGGCAGTCCGATCGTTGGATTTGTTGGTCGAACCAGGCGAGGTTGTTGGGCTGATCGGCCCCAACGGCGCCGGAAAATCTACTGCGCTGCGATTGGCAGCCGGCCTGTTGAGCCCGTCGTCCGGTTCGGTCCGTGTTCAGGGCGCGGACCCCGCCCGGCTGCCACGTGCCCACACCGCGCGATTGGTGGCGCTGGTCCCGGCGTCGCTGGCGGTCCAGTTCCCGATGACGGTTCGCGACTTTGTGGCGCTCGGACGCACGGCCCACCTGCAAGGGCTGTTCGAGTCGGCCAACGACCGCCAGGTAGTCGCTGACGCCCTGGTGTTTGCTTCGGTTGATGCTCTGGCCGACCGACCATACGGCGAACTGTCCGCCGGTGAGCAGCGGCGCGTCCTGGTCGCGCGCGCGGTTGCTCAGGCGCCGCGCTTGCTGCTGCTGGACGAACCCACCGCGAATCTCGATGTGGCCCACGCCGTTTCACTGCTCCGGCGGGTCGTCGTCCACGCCCGGGCCACCCGGACGGCTGTGATTGCCGCGATCCACGACTTGAACATCGCGTTGTTGTTCTGCGATCGCATCGTGCTAATGCAGGCGGGCGGCGTCGTCGCCCAGGGCGAGCCCGAGGCTGTGATGCAGTATGGTACGGTCCGCGAGACGTTCGGTTGTGACCTGTACATAGGTCGCAACGAGCTCAACGGACGTCTTTTCTTGGTGCCGATCGACGGGCGGGACTCGCCTTGAGATAGGTGCTCGAAATCCTTGTTCATGGTTGCGAAACGGATCGGGTTACGGGCACTTCTTCGCGACGCTGTTGGCGATCCGGGTGATCCAGTCCGTGTCCTTGGCGGCCTCGATCCAGGCCTTCGTGAAGTCTTGCGGGGTTTCGAACCCGTGGGTCTTATAAATATCCAGGATCTTGTCCATCTGGCCCTTCTTCTGGGCGCAGTAGACCTCCTGGTAGCACGCGGACAGCTTTTCCCGATCCACCGTCGGATCCACCGGGGCCTCTGCGGCCGGGGCCTCGCCGTTTTCGGAGGGGGGCGTTTCGGTGTTTTCGACCGCCTGGGCCTGACCCTCAGCCTTTGCCGGTTCCTGGGCAACTGCTGGTGCGCCCTGCGGTGCCGCCTCGGCCTGGACAGCCTGGGGCGGAGCCTGCGGTTTTGAAGCCTGCTTGCATCCCGGAACCAGGACTGCCAACGCCGCGCAGGCGGCCAGCATCGTCACGATCTTTGTTCGCCTCATTAATTTTCCTCCTTTGGTGGAGCCAGGGAAGGCCGATTATAGCGCAACCGCTCCGGATGCCACATTTGTCTTGTCAGGAACCTTGCCATCCGCTCCCGCCGTCCAGTGATTCCGGTCTTTCAGATCCGTTGATGTGGGCTTTGGCACAAAAGGTGCTGGAATTAAGTCCTGGCGGGTTTGTGTCTGCCGAGGAACACAGCCGGAAACAAACGGAACTGCTCGAAAAGGCAGTGTTTGTATTCCATGAATCGGGTTCGCCCTTTTATGGGGTGTGCAATGTTTGCGTGTTCGAGTGTCACCACCAGTCAAGGAGGCACCATGAAGCTCCACTCTGCCTCTCGCGCCCTGCTGTTGTCGATGCTGATTGCGACCTTTGTGGTTGCCGGATGCTCGCCTGAAGCTGACAGTGGCGCCGAGTCTGTCACCCAGGAGGACATCCTGGGCGCGGCTGCCCTGCCGGATACGGCGGTGGCGCCTAAACCCGTTGCGGCGACCCGCTCGGCACTCGTGCCGTGCACGCCGGACGTGGACTCCACGCTGGTGATCAACGAGATCATGGCGGACCCGGTGGCGAACCCGGGTGGTACCGACACCTACGGCGAGTGGATCGAAATCCACAACCCTGGGGCGGTCGCCATCGATTTATTCGGGTACTCGCTTGCCGACCAAGGCACCAACCTTCACACCATCGGTGCGAACGTTGTGGTGCCGCCGGGCGGGTATGTGGTGCTCTGCCGCAGCAACGACCCGCTGCTAAACGGCGGAGTGGCCTGCAACTACATGTACCTGAACACTATTTTGAGCAACTCCAATGATGCCGTGATCCTGCGGGACCAGGCAAACGACGTGGTTGACCAAGTGGTGTACACGGGTACGGCGGTTCCCGCTGGCCGCTCGATGGCGTTGCGCAATCCAAACAAAGACAATTCCGTAATTGCCATCCCTGCTGACCCGAACGACCCTGGGGCTTGGGCTGCCCTGAACTGGGGGGCCTCGACGGCTATTTTCGGCGATGGGGACCGCGGCACTCCGGGTGCCAAGAACGCGGACGTATGGAAAGACCACTCCGACGTCGAATGCAATGACAGCCAGCTTTGCACGATGGACACCTGTGTGAACGGGTTCTGCGAAAACACGTGGATCGAAAATTGCTGCACGGGTGCCGACCACTGCAACGACAACGACATCTGCACCCAGGATTTGTGCGATACCATCCAGAACACCTGCAAAAATCTTGAAATCGCGAACTGCTGCAAGACCACGGCGGATTGCCTGGACGACAATCCCTGCAACGCCGACTACTGCATGGGTAATCGGTGCCGGCATTCGGCTTACAACATCGTCCCCGGCTGTTGCTATGCACCGCCCGACGCGCACCCCTTCAACGGCCAGGTCTGGGTCGACGAGCAGGAGCGCCAGTTGTTCGCCGACTCCCAGTGCGACGACGGCAACGCCTGTTCCACTAGCCAATGCAATCAGGACACGAACCTTTGTTACGTGGGCGGGGTGGTCGATGGCTGCTGCAACGTCAACGAAGACTGCTTCGACGACAACTCTTGCACCTACGACATCTGCTTCAACCATATCTGCTCGAACCCGAAGAAGTCGGCGAGCTGCTGTGTGACAAACGCCGATTGCAACGACAACGACCCCTGCACCCGCGACGTGTGTTACATCGGCAACTGCCGCTTCTACTTCTCGGCGACTGAGTGCTGTAATCCCGCCGACCCGACGTTCTGCGAAAGAAACGCCGACGACGGTAACCCTTGTACCACCGAGATCTGCGTGCAAAATCCGGCCACCAGCCGGTACGAGTGCCAACACCAGATGAACTTTGCGTGCACGATGCCGCTGCCGTTCATCGAGACGTTCGACGAGGCCGATTCGTTCTCAGGCATTGGCTGGACGCCGATCAATCTGCCGGGTTCTACCGCGGCCACGAATCACTGGTTGCTTGCTACGTCTGCAGGCGACCTGGGTCTGGACAAACACGTGCTGTTCGACTGGTACCCGACGGCACAGTTGGTCAAGACGGCGCTGGTGTCACCGACGATCGACGCGTCCACATCTGAAAACTACCAGCCGAACCAGTTCACAAAGAAGACGACGCTCCAGTGGCGGATGGCCTACAAGCATTCGCACCTGGGCACGCCAATCACACTGCGGGTGGTCGGCTCCACAACCAACGATTTCGTCAACGGTTTTGTGCTCTGGGCGACGACGACGTCGTCCGACATCGATTACGACCTGATGTCGGTCGAGTTGCCTGCGGAACTGAAGTATGCCCCGAACCTGCGGCTGGGTTTCGTGGTTGACACCGGCACTGCTTCGACGGTGGCAATGGAGAACTGGGAAATCGACGATGTCAAGCTTGGCGCAGGCGTGGCCAACGACCTGGTCAAGTCGATGGTCTATTCGTGTCCGGGCGACGCGGTTGACTGCCGGCCTGGCGTCCAGGCCACTCTGGTGGGTGTCGGCGGTGCGAACGATCCGGTGCCGGACATCCAGATGGGTGTCTGCGGCTGGACGCGAATCTACCTTTGTTACGACGATGCCGACGGCAGCCAGGCGATGACTTGGAACTACTTCGGCTTCCCAGGCGCCTACCTGGACGGCGCCCCGCTGGACAACCCTGATTTCATCGGCCAGACCCCGACGGTCGGCTTGGGCCTTGGCTGCGAGACTAACTCGACGTTCGTGCGCGGCATTTGCGGCGCCGATTCGACCGCGAACATTTACTGCGCCATCGACGTTAAGCCCGAATGTGACGACCAGTGGGCCGGCGCCTACACCGCGGGCCTGATTTGCAAGGATGAAGGCGACCCTGGCAAGGCGGCCCAGAGCCCGTTCGAGTCGCTGGTCAAGGTCAATGTCGAACTGATCCTCGAGGACGGCTACATCGTGTGGTCGCCCAACGGCGTCACCGACGCGTCCGCAGTCGCGATGCGTGACCAGATCCACGCCAACGGCCGCCGGGTCCAGATCATCGAGGATTTGTCTCGGATCTCGGACCTCACCCGGTACGACGGCGTCTTTGCGGCGCTCGGGGTGTTCGGCCGCTACTATACGGTGACCCCGATCGAGGCTGGTCGCTTGGCGACTTACTTGGATGCGGGTGGCCGTGTGTTCCTGGAAGGCGGCGAATTCTTCTTTACCGAAGCCGGAAACCAGCCGCAAACGGTCCTCCACGACTACTTCAAGGCCACGGCGACGTACGACGGCGTGGGCCACCAAGATGGGCCGATGAAGGGCGCCAACCTCTTGTTCGAGTACAACTACGACCTGAGTCAGAACGCCCAGTTCAACGCGTGGAACGACCGTTTGGTACACACGCTGGGACAGGGCGGGCGCCAGATTTTGCGCAACGACGGCGTTTCGTCCTTTGCTAGCGTTGTGTCTTACGATGCTATCGCCCTGGGCGGTACCTACCGTTCGATTGGTTCCTCGTTCCCCTTTGGTGGTCTGGTTGCCCAAAGCGGCGGCAGAACGGTCCGCGAACTTATGGGCAAGTATTTGGACTTCCTTGAAAACGGCTATCCGAGCTGCACCGTGCCCGAGCAGTGCGAGGACTATGACGTTTGCACGGACGATGCCTGCAGCGCTGGTGCTTGCGTGAACGAGCAGCGGCCCGGCTGCACGCCCTGCCTGAACGACAAGTTCGCGATCGATGGCACATCGCTTTCCTGCGGTCTGGACGAGGCCTGCGACGTGTCCGTCGGCTACTGCGTGCCGATCGAGGGCCAGCGTTTCGACGTGAACCTTGGCTCCTGCGACAAACTCTTCGGCGTAACGCCGACGCAAGCGTCTTGCATTGTTAACGTCCCACAGCCAGGCCTGGTCGAGGACGTCCAGGTCAAGGTGAAGGTCAATCACTACTATCGTGGCGACGTGGAACTGGCGCTGACCAGCCCGTCGGGTGCGACAGTGGCCCTGAAGGACGCTAACCTCGCCGACGGCAAATCACACGTGTACGCCACCTACGACGTGGGCGTTCCTGAGGCTGGTAATCTTGACGACTTCAACGGGACCAACCTGGCTGGCGCGTGGAACTTGGTTGCGACCGACCATGATCCCTTGATTTACAACGGCCTCTTCGAAGAATGGCACCTGTTCGCGACGTACGGGTTGCTTTCCTGTACGACCGGTGACGACTGTCCGGTCAACGACCTGTGCGCCACCTACGAGTGCGTCGGCGACCAGTGCGTGCCGAACCCGACGGACTGCGATGACGCCGACGAGTGTACGATTGACTCGTGCAACCCGGTTGACGGATCTTGCACCCACACTGTCATCCCCGGCTGCGCCGGCGTATGCGACAGTCACGCCGATTGTGCGGTTAACGAGGCGTGTCTGGCGTGTGACCCGATCGACGTGACCTGCACGCTGCAACTGGAGAGGACTTGTAACCCGGCGACGGACATCGATCCCATAGAGGGCATCACCACCTGTCGCTGCGCCCCGATACCCGGTGTCCCGTACCCGTTGACCACCGGCCTGCCGGTCGCGATTCCCGACGAAGATCTTTCCGGCGTTGTTCGGACAATCAACGTGACCGCTCCCGGCTACGTCAGGAGCGTCAAGGCCAAGATCAAAACGACCCACACAAGCCAGGGCGACCTGACGGCCGTTTTGTGCCACGAATCGGTTTGCGTAACCCTGCGCTACCTTCAGGGCGGTCAGGCCGCGGGCTTCTTCGACATCTACAATTACGACGCCGAGTCCGGCCCCGGCCTGCTCACGGAATTCGCGCAGATGCCGATTGCCGGCAACTGGACCTTGACCGTGGCCGACCGTTTGCCTGGCGACGAAGGCTCCTTGACTGCGTTCACACTTTACGTCGATGGGGCTGACTGTTACTCGAGCGCTCAGTGCGACGATGGTAACCAGTGCACCGTCGATACCTGCCAGAACCCGTCCACAGGGGGCACCTGCGAACACACCCAGGTAACGTGCCAGGCTTCGGACGACACGTGCTTGTCGAATCAGTGCAACCCGACCTCCGGCGTTTGCGAACCGGTTTATCAGGCCAACGGCACCAGTTGCGATAATGGCCTTTACTGCACCGAGGAAAGCGAGTGCCAGGCCGGGGTCTGCACGGCCGTTACGCCGCGCTCCTGCGAATTCCTGGACGATATCTGTCAGGTCGGCACCTGTAACGAAAACCTGCGGCAGTGCATCGCGGTGGTAGCTGACGACGGAACGCCGTGCGATGACCGCCAGAACTGCACTCTGGACGATTTCTGCGAGGCCGGGACTTGTATGCCCGGCCCGACCCTCGTCTGCCAGTGCCCGGCTGGGACCAACGCGGAATGCGCGGCCTTCGAGGACGGTGACAAGTGCAACGGCTCGGACTGGATCTGCAATGCCGCGAAGTTCTGCGAACTGGCTGATGGTCCCGTGATCTGCCCGCCTTCGGGCGCCGAGTGCGTCTCCAACGTCTGCGACAGTTTCGACGGCGTGTGCAAGCTGCGCGATGCGCTGAACAACATGCCTTGCGAGGACGGCCTGTTCTGCACCGTCACTGACTACTGCCTCTCCGGCGAATGCCAGAGCGGCGAGCCGCGCAGTTGTGCAGACATGGACACCGAGTGCCGGACTGGCGTCTGCGACGAAAGCGCTGGTCAGTGCATGCCGAATGCGAAACCGGAGGGGACCACCTGCGAGGCGGACGGTGCCGGTTGCACGATCGATGAATGTCGCATGGGATCCTGTACATACCTGACGAACGTGAACTGTTCGCTGGTGTCCGACGATTGCAACGACGGTGTCTGCCAGAACGTCGGCTGGGGTAGCCATGTGTGCGTCAAGGGACCGTTGGCTGACGGAACCGAGTGTACCGACGAGCCGGACCCCTGTACGGTCGACACGTGCCAAGCCGGTTGGTGCCAGCACGAGCGCGTCGACAACTGCAACGGACCGTGCGGCGGCGACCACGCATTCGATGCGGGCGACGACATGTGCGGCTTCGAGGACTCCTGCGAGAACGGTTACCTGGGCTACCCGAACGGGGCATGCGTAGGGACCTGCACTGACGCGAACTGCGTCCGCGTGGCGTCGGCACCGGAACTGGGTTTGCCGATCGACGACAAACTGGCCTGCACGATGGCGGCGTTGGACGTCGCGACGACGTTCCAGTATGTCCAGAGCATTGATGCCAAGGTCAAACTGGACCATTCCTACCTGGCAGACTTGACTCTGAGCGTTATCGATCCCCAGGGCTACGAGCACCGGATCTGGGACCACATCGGTGGCAACAAGGCCAACTTCAACAATACCTTCGACCTGTCGATGCCAGTGCCGTATCCGTTCCTCGACCCTGCGCAGCAGCGTGTGGCCGGCGTGCCGATGTGCAGCCTGGCCGGCGAGCAGGCCGCAGGCACTTGGTGGCTCAAGGTTTGTGACACTGGTGTAAACAATGGTGGCGTGTTGCGGAACTGGAAGCTGTACGTCCGCGGTAGCAACACCCCGGGTTTGAACCCCGGCCACCGTTGCGAAACAGCGATTGATCGGGGCAACCAGGACGTGAACCCGGCGATCACCGTGACCGGCACGACGGAGTGCGCGATCAATTCGATTGCCGAACCGGGCGGTTGTGGCGGGATGTACGGTCCGGATCGGGTCTACAAGTTCGACCTGAATGTCGCGAAACGCGTGACCATCCGGTTGCAGCAGGATGCGCGCGACTTGGTGCTGTTCCTGAAGGAAAGCGCTGGGTCGACATGCGCGCCTGGCTTCCTTCGGTGCGAGCAGTCGGCGGACTGGATCCCCGGTGCGGCACCCGAGGTCATTGATACGCAGCTTGACGGCGGCGTCTACTACGTCGGTGTCGATACTGCCGGCGGAATCGACAGTGCGATGTACAACTACGGTCCGTTCTCGTTCGAGCTGCGGGTCAAGAGCCTGCTGCCGAACGGAGCGGCATGCGTCGACCCGGTTTTGGGGCCGCAGGATTTGGACTGCGAATCGCAACATTGCCAGAACGGATACTGCTGCGACAGCGGCGACTGCTGCCCCGGCGGCGAATGGGTCGCCCCGCTGGACGGTACGGATCCTGAAGCGATTAAGGCAACCCCGAACTGGACCTCGGCGAACAATGTCTGCCCATCGGTCTACAAGGTGGATCCGATGTGCGACGAGACCGATCTGACGGATCCGCTGAACCCCGTTAATTACTGCCAAGGCGAGCGGTGGGACGCTAACTGTGTCAACAACATCTGCCGAAGCGACCGCGTCGATGACGACGTGGCGTGTGACGATTCGGTCGAAGCGGACCGTTGCGGCTACTTCCGGCCGGTTTACTGTGGCGACTTCGGACCGGTGGCGCCGTGGGCGCAGGACAAGCCCGACTGTCCGACCTTCTGCCAAACCGACACTGACTGCGATGCTGGTGCACACTGCGACCCGGCAATCGCGACGGATCCGGACCCGGCGCTTGGCTACGATCCTCTTACCGGGGACCCGTTGAAGTGGTGCCAACTCGATTTGCCCAACGGGGCGGGGTCGAACGAAAACAGCGACTGCATTGGCGGCCACAGCAAGAACGGCTTCTGTTGCGACAGCGGCGATTGTTGCCCGACCGACGATGTCGCCGGTGCCTTGCTCTGTCCCTTGGTGGGGTACACCCAGGTACCGGAATGCACCGACATGGGCACATGTACCGGCCACCGGTACGACCCGGTGTGCTCGAACAACCAGTGCGGCAGTGTATTCGTCCGTGACGACTGTGCGTGTGGCAAGGACGGGGATCTGGCCGCCGATTGCGGGTTCTTCATCCCGGTGTCTTGTGACGCGTCGCCCGACCTCTCGTGTCCGGCGACCGCTGTTGGCGTTTATGTGGACCCGCTTGCGGATCCTCTGGTTGCGTGGGAATCCCCGCTGCCGGCGTGCCTGACCAACTGCGAGACTAACGGCGCAGACGACGACAGCAAATGCATCGACATCGCCCGGTGCGACTTGTGCGATGCCACGCTGCTGGCGGCTGGCGACTGCAATGCCGATGACTTGGGGGTCCGCGTCTGCATGGCCAATGCGCCAAACGGCTACCCGTGCGACGAGGACAGCGACTGTGAAAACAAGCTGTCGACTAACGCGCCGAACGGCCATTGCCAAAACGGCTTCTGCTGCGAGGTTGGCACCTGCTGCAACTTGAACAACGACTGTCCGGTTGGCGATTTCTGGTCGCCGCCGCTTTGCACTGAACCGACCCGTTGCCAGGGCTGGAGCAGTGACGCCGTGTGCCCGGCGCTGCTTCCCGAGTGCGAGGGGCTTGCGACCTGGGAAGATCGAGCGGCATGCACCTGTGCCGGCGATCCCAACCCCGCAGGCTGCGTCGGAGTCCTATACTCGTGCGGCAGCGCACTGACGGAAAACGATACGGCGTGCGATTCGTCCGTATTGTCAAACGACTGCGACCTTTACCTGTCCATCTACTGCAACGGTAGCTACGACCAGACGCCGACGGAATGCCCGACGACGTGCCTGGTTTCGGGCGTGGAAGAGGATGAGCTGTGCAAGGAAATCGCGCACTGCGATCCCGATCCGAACCTGGGCAGCAACAGCATCTGCCTTGAGGATCTGGCGAACGAAGAGTTCTGCGACGAAAACAGCGACTGCGCATCGGACTTCTGCCAGATGGGCTTCTGCTGTGATCCGGGCGGCTGCTGCACCGGTTGCCGGCCCGCGGTCGCCAGACTGAATATGGGTACGGCCGGCTTGAAGGAATTGAACGCCGGCGGGGATGTCGAAATGTACCTGTCGGTTGGCCAGCCCTCTGTTATCGAGTACCGCTCGGCTCTCAACCGAAACGGGGTCGACCAGGGCTACATGCCGAGCGCCATGGTCCGGATCAACTGCTGGGACCTGTCCAAGGATCTGCAAGAAACCGACGTGGACTGCGGTGGCGGAAGTTGCCGACCGTGCGAGAACGGCAAGTTCTGCCAGATCGGCACACGCGACTGCGAAAGCGGGACATGCACCGACGGTGTCTGCGCACCGTAACGGCCACCTCTTTCATCCCACCCTGCCCGGTGTCGTCGGAAACGCCACGGGCATGGGTCTACCCTGTGGCAGAATAGCTGCTGTCGTCGCACGTCCATTCCTGGACGTACGGGGACAGTCCTTCCCCCGATGGCTGGAGCTGCGCATGCGCCTTGCGACCTTGCCGACAACTATTGCCTTGCGGCGAAGCGGTTCGAGGGACCGAAACCAGGTCTTTGCCCGGATCGCATTGGTGGCAGGAGGCATTGCCCTGGTCGCGGCAGTGTGGTTGCTTGACCTGGGGACCAGCCGGGCCGCCGTGGTGCAAGAAACGCTGGGTGTGTGGCGTCCGCTGCTGGCTTGGCCAGCGCTCGCCATGGCAGCGACGGTCGGAGTGTCGACAACCTGGCGTTTGTGGTTGTGGTGGACCTATCGGCCGGTCGCGACGATGGCGCCGGACGCGTCTGGGCTGCCGGACCTGACTGTCGTGATTCCAGCCTATAACGAGGGTGCCGCGGTCCGGTTTGCAATCAGTTCGGTGCTGGCGTCGGACTACCCGCAGGCGCAATTGCGGGTCGTTGTCGTTGACGATGGGTCTGTTGATGACACGTGGATGCATATCCTTGCCGCAACGGCGGGGGAGCCGCGAGCTCAGGCCATCCGGCTGGCGCGAAATCTGGGCAAGCGTCACGCGTTGTTTGCGGGCTTTCAACGGGTGCAGTCAGGGGTAGTTGTCACGGTTGACTCGGATACCGAACTGGCGCCACAGACGCTGCGAGCCCTGGTGGCGCCTCTGGTGCGTGACCCGGGAGTGGGTGCGGTGGCTGGCCGCATCGAGGCCCGTAACCGGCAAGACAACGCGCTGACGCGGATGCTGGCGGTACGGTACAGGATTGGGTTCGACTTCGTCCGGGCCTACCAGTCGCGCTTGCGCAGTGTATTCGTGTGTCCCGGTGCGCTGACGGCTTACCGGATGGACGCGATCAGGGACCACTTGGTGGCCTGGCGGGACCAACGCTTCCTGGGGAGTACCTGCGCAAATGGCGACGATCACGCACTGACGAATCATCTGTTGTCAAAGGGTGTTGCGACCGTGTACCAGGGCAGCGCGGTTGCAAAAACCAGGGTGCCCAACACATACCGTGGGTTGGCGCTGATGTACCTGCGCTGGGCGCGAAGCAACGTGCGTGAGAGCTTGCGTTACCTGGCCTTTGTGCCCAGGCTGGTGCGGCGGCCCACCCGATGGCCCGCGATGATCGACGCACTGGTGCGTTTCGTCCAGATCCCGCTGCGGTTTTGGCTGGTGGGGGTCGGCTTTGTCCTGATCGCAATGCACCCGGGGATTTTGATCCGATCTGCTGCGGCGGTAACGGCCTTCAGCCTGTTCCATATGGCCGTGTTCCTTCGCCACGAGCGGTCGTGGGATGCGGTGTACGCAATGTTGTATGCCTTGTTTTCGCTCTTTACCCTGCAGTGGATCTACCCGTGGGCGGCCGTTACGGTACGGCAGGCCCGCTGGCTGACACGGTAGGCTCGCTGTCCGGCAAACAGTAGGCGGGGCGTGTGACTCAGATTCAGTCGCCTGCGTTAGCCGGTCGCATCTTCATGGGTACGTAGTCGCAGAAGGGTTCCTCGGCGAACGGATCGCCGGTGACCGCGTAGGCGCGGGCTCGGCAACCCCCGCAGACGTTGCGGAACTCGCAAACGCCGCAGCGGCCACCGTAACTTTCGTAGTCGCGCATCCCCAGTAGCAGTGGAGACGTCTCCCAAATCTCGCGAAACGGTCGTTCGAACACGTTGCCGGCGACCTGCTCCATGTACGAGCAGGGGTGGACGTTGCCGAATGCGTCAATCAGGCAGATGGTCTGGCCGGCGACGCAGCCCTTGCCCGCCCCGGTTGAAAATGTCAGGTCGCGTCGTTTGAAGCGGGACCCGTCCTTGGCTGCCAGTTGCGGTACCACGCGATAGTAGTGAGGTGCGCAGGTCGGCCGCATCAAGATTTCGGATTCGCGTTTTTCTTGTTCGTAGTGCCATTCGAGGATCGCGTCGTAGTCCGGCTGGGTGATCAAGTCGTCGAACAGGTCGGCCCCGCGTCCGGTCGGAACGATCATGAACATGTACCAAGCGGTGGCCCCCAGGGACTTCGCCAGCCGGAAGGTGTCGCCGATGGCATGCTGGTTGTGCTTGGCGAAGGAACTGTTGATCAAAAACGGGATGCCGTGGGTTTTCAGGCGGGCAGCTGCGGCGATAGTGGCGTCGAAAGCGCCCCGTACACGCCGAAAATCGTCATGGGTTGTGGCGTCCGGGCCATCTAGGGACAGGGACACCATCCGGATGCCCGAGGCCTTCATTTGCCCACAGACCGCGTCAGTAACCAGCATGCCATTCGTTGCCATGCACATCCGCATGCCGCGCGCTGTGCCGTGGGCGGCGATGTCGAAGATGTCCGGGCGCATCAGGGGTTCGCCGCCGGACAGGACCATAACGGGTTGGACCCAGGCCGCGACTTCGTCGATCAATTTCAGGGCGCGCTCTGTGGTGAAATCCCCGGAGGGGGCGTTCAGGTCGGACGAGCAGCGGCAGTGTTGGCAGTTCAGGTTGCAGCGTTGGGTCGTTTCCCAGGCAATCCATTTGGGCAGGAACTCGCTGCGGGACGTCAGGGCCATTGTTGCCTCCGTTGACGCTAGGAATTGTGGTTCTCAAGCGAGCCGGGGTCAAGCAGGCGGGCGTCTTACCCTTGCCTGATGGCCTGCCGAGATGCGCGGTCGACTGAAGGCTCAACGCCCGAACGAGCCCGAAATCCCCCACAGTGTCCAGGATTCGCCTTCGCGACCCAGGGTTCGGTGCGGCGACATTGACCGGTGCAAGCCTTGTCGTGTATCAGGAATGGCGATCTTTGGGGGATGCGCGGGATGTCGGGTGGTCTGCCGAAGCGGGTTGAAGTCGTGATCGTAGGAGGGGGTTTCGCTGGGGCGGCGACCGCCTGGGCCCTGGCGAAGCGTGGTGTCGGCGACGTGTTGATTCTGGAGGCGTTTGACCAGTTCGGCAGCCAGGCCAGCGGGCGCAATGCGTCGATGGCCCGTCAGTTGTCGTCGGACCCAGTCACGGGTGCGCTGCTGCGACAATCGGTGGCCGCCTTCCTGGGTGACGACGCTGGTTTTAAAGTGGACGCGCGTCGCTGCGGATCGTTGTTGCTGGTCGAGGGGCCCGCTGGTGCCAGTTGGTTGCGGGCGGTCGAAAGGACCGGTGGGATCAGCCAAGTGGTGTCACGCAACGAGGCTGTCGCTCGTGTCCCGGTGTTGGACAAGGCGTTTTTCGATCGGGCCATCCTCACCCCATCGGATGCGGTGGTCGACGTGTCGGGGCTGCTTTGGCAGTACCTGCGGGTCGCGCGGTCTGGGGGCGCACGGTTGGCGGCGGGCTGTCCCTTGACCGGCGTTCGGGTATCGGGCGGCCGGGTGGCGGGTGTGTCGACGCCGCAAGGCGATGTCGCCTGTCGGGTGCTGGTGGATGCCGCGGGTGCCTGGGCCAACGAGGTTGCGGCGCTGGCGGGGCTGGAACCGCTGCCGATGACCCCGTTCCGGCGGCACCTGGTGACGACGCCGCCGCTGGACTGGGTCGACTCTCGCTGGCCGTTCGTGTGGCACCTGACCGATGACTACTACTTCCGGCCCGAGGTCGGGGGGCTGCTGCTGTCCGCGTGCGACCAGGAGGCAGCCGTGCCGGGTCCGGCTATCCGCGACGTCGCGGTTCTGGAAACACTGGCGGATCGGCTGTCCCTGCGGTGTCCGGGTCTGGCCGGTGTTTCGGTACACAAGTGGTGGGCCGGGTTGCGAACGATCACGACGGACGGACGGTTCGTGGTAGGTCCGGACCCGAGGCTGCCTGGCTTCATCTGGTCGGCGGGCCTGGGCGGACACGGGATGACGGGCAGTGCGGCGGTGGGCGAGGTCACGGCTGCCCGGATCGTCGCCGTAGACGCGGTCGCGTTTTCCGGTGAACTGGACCCGGCGCGATTCCTGGATTGAAGACCCCTACTTCGCCTTTGCCGGGGCCCGCTTGCGCGAAGGCCTGGGCTGCGCGATCGGGACTTCAGGTTCAATTGTTTCTGCGTTCAGTTCCGCCAGAAACTCGCGAACGCCCTGGGCCTCGTTTTCGAGGTCTTCCAGGTACCCCTCCAGACCCTCGACCATCTCGGCCCGGCTGATGAAGTGGCGTTCGAACGAGAACGGATCGTCGTGCCGGTCCTGGTCGAAATCGCGAGGCGGCGGCCCGCCACGTTGCCAGTCGGGCTCGCGGTCGCGAAAATCGTCGCGGTGGTTGTACGGCCCTTGACGGGGGCCCTGGTCGAATCGGTTCCGGTCGTGCTCACACATCGCAACCTCCTATGATCTGGATCCTTTGCATTCCCAAGGGATTATCTGCCGCAGGCGGTATCGAAGTCAAACCTGAAGGCAGGGGGCGGAAACGAAAAAGGCGACCCGAAGGCCGCCTCTTCCACGTGTGACATCCGGTGAGCCCAGAAGGAATCGAACCTTCAACCTCCGGATTAAGAGTCCGCTGCTCTACCAATTGAGCTATGGGCCCTCGCAACAAAGCGATGCGGAATTTAGTGCATGGGTCCTGATTTGTCCAGTCAAAAATTTCCAGTGGCGTCTGGCAGGCGTGTGCCATCGGTGACGGTGAGGCGATTCGTCACGGCAGGGTGGCCGACCCCCTCGAATGTGGCCTGGAGCGCCTCGAGCTCACCGGCGTCCAGGAAAGTTAGCGCGCAAGGGCGGCAACGGTCAACCGGGATGCGGTAGACCAGATTGAAGAATTCGCGGGTCATCGTGTGGCCGCAGTCGGGGCATTTCAGCCGGGGTGTGGGATCGGCCTCGTCGATGGTGGGCTGGCGGTTGCCCTTCGGGCGCGCTGTGGGCCTGGAGGGATCGTTCGAATCCTGAGACGCTGGACTTTCGGCGCGGACGGTCCCGGCTAGGCGGGCGGCAAGATCCACCTCGGCTGGGAGGAACGTGATTTCCCGTCGCGCCAGCACCTTCGAGAACTCGTGCTCACGAATCACGACGCCCGAGCACGACGGGCAGCGGCGGATCCGGACCTGTTCGTATTCCATGCGTACCAGACCGGTCCCGCATCGGGGGCAACCGACGCCGGTCGGTTGTACCTGCGCAGAAACGGCGCGGAACAGGACGGCAGCCGCGACCTGGACCCCGGCGGCGTTGCGGATGGCTGTCGTCGGGACGATCCAGGTCTTTTGGACCAGGTCGTTGAAGGTGAACGGCCCCAGCCAGTCGTCCCCTTGCTGCGCATAGAGGCTGCCGGAAGCAGGCTGGGCTTCGGGTCGTTGCCAAAGCGCTGAGAACGGGGCGTGAGCCAGTTGCAGCATCCGTCGTATCCGCGTTGCGATGGGCGGATGCGTCGAAAACAGATTCGCCAACCAGGAATCGTCGTCGTCCAGGGTGCTGACGGCGGGGTTGGTGATGTAGCACATCGCCAGGGCCGGATCGAGCGCGCCTCGGGGCTGCAAAACGCGGTCACGTCCCACCGTGTCCAGCGCCCGGGCCAGGGCCAGGGGATCGCGAGTGAGCTCGACCGCGATATGGTCTGCGAGATACTCGTATTGGCGGCTGACGACAGCGGACAGCAAGCGCACCAGGAACCTGGCTATGGCCGAATAGATAAGTATTGCCAGGTAAATGCCCGCCAGGCCGCCGAGCGCCAGCACGTTTTCGCCGTGACGCCCGTCGACTTGGCGGCCCCAGCTTGGGCTAAGCAGGCCCCGGCCTTCCTTCTGGCGAGCCTGGGCCTCGATCGCGACCAGAAGGATCGCGGGTAGGCCGAACAGTGAAATCATGCCGGCTACGAGGGTCTTGAGGCGGATGTCTCCGACGACTACATGCCCGAACTCGTGGGCGACGACGGCCGACAGCTCGTCGCGCGACAGGGTGCTGATCAGGCCCTCGGTCACGGCGATGTGCCCGTCGACGGACAGTGCGTTGCGGTACAGTTCCGGCAGCACCCAGGCCTGAGGCGCTGGAATGCCGGCCGCTACGGCAAGTTCCTGAACGATGTTCGCGTAGCGGCGGTGGTAGCCGTCCTCGGGGTCTGGGACCGTGGCGCCCAGGCGTTGGAGCAGTTGGAGTGGTCCGCGACGTTGGTGGCGCAGGTACCGGAACCCGACGAACAGGACCGCGAGGCCCAGCGTCACCCCGATCCAGGGCCCGGAGGCCATCCAGTCCGGCAGGTTAGACGGGGCGCCACGGCGGGTCAGAAGCACGATCGCCAGGGCGCCGCGCAGCAGCATGGCTAGGCCCAGCAGCAGCAGGAAGTAGACGGAGGCGAGTCCGGCGAACACCAGCGCAATCCGCGTCGTAAACGAGCGCCGGTACTGGAACAGGTTTAGCGGCGCGATCACGGCCGGACCTCGGGCACTACCTCGTCGCCAGGGTCCATCTGGAAGAACTGCGATGGCGAAAAGTCGAACCGGCCAGCGATCAGGTGGTTCGGGAAGACCTGGATCGCCGTATTGAAGTGCATGACCGAGTCGTTGTACTGCTGACGCGCGAAACCGATTCGGTTTTCGGTCGAACGCAATTCCTCCATCAAGTCGCGGATAGACTCGTTGCCCTTGAGGTTGGGATAGGCCTCAACCACGGCCATCAAGCGGCCCAGTGCGGACGACAGACCAGCCTCGGCGGATCCGGCGCCGGATATGTCGGTCGCCGCGACGGCACGGGTGCGCGCCTCGGTGACTCGTTCCAGCGTAGACTGCTCGTGGGACAGGTACACGCGCACAGTTGCCACTAGGTTCGGGATCAGGTCGTGTCGCCGCTTGAGTTGGACGTGGATCTGGTGCCAGGCATTGCGGACCTGCTGGCGCATTGCGACCAGCCGGTTGAAGATTGCCACGGCCCAGACGACCGCGATACCGGCCAGGATCAGGACCACCAGGAAGCCGGTCATCTTACCTCCCCGACCAGACGGTCGCAGTATATCAGAACGCGACCTAAGGCCACGGTGAGGGGCATCCAGGGCCAAGGAAACAGGGGGTGGCATTTGTTGACGGGGTGCTGGGCGGCGATCAACAATAACGTCGGTCCAACCGTCTATTCTGAATACCCCGGGGGCGATAAATTGTCCCCATTCGTGAGGAAATCGATGCGACGAACGACGTGGGCTTCGGGGCTGTTGGCCGTGCTGGTTGTGATGACCATGGTGGCGCCGTCGGGCGCTATCGCCGGCGACGTCAATGTCAACACGTTTCGCCCTTCGGTGCATGGCGGCGACACGTTGGGTATCCTGACCGCGAACATGCCGGCATCTTGGGACTGGGGGGTCGGCGCGTTCCTGACCTACGGGCACAAACCGTTGTCGATGGAGGGCCCGGCCGGAAATCGGGCGCTGGTAGACAACCTTTTCGTGACCGACCTTTACGGCTACTTGGCGCTGTGGGATCGGTTGTCGATCGGGCTGGACATCCCGCTGGCACTGGTCAAAGGCTCGGGCACCGATTTTGTTCTGGGCGACGTGCGCCTGGGGCTCAAGGCTCGGGTGATTGGTGGCAACGGGCGCGGTTGGGGCTTTGCGGTAGCCCAGGAGCTGACGTTCCCGACTGCCAGCAAGGACGCGCTGGCCGGTGACGAACTGGTCAGTGGGACGACTACGCTGATCGGCGACTGGTCGGGCCTAGGCTGGAACGCGGCAATCAACCTGGGGTTCAGGTTCAAGAAGGCGGTACGCCTGGGCACCCACGAGACAGGGCACCAGTTGTTGCTGGGTGCGGGCCTGGCGGCGCCGCTAATCTGCGGGAAACTGGAGGCCATCGGCACGCTGGAGGCTCGGACGTCGCTGACGAAGCCATTCGACTCGAAGTACGACAACGGATTGGACCTGCTGGGTGGCCTGCGGGGCTGGGTGGGTCGCGTGGGCCTGACGCTGGCCGCGGGCGGCGGTGCGATGCAGGGGTATGGCAGCCCGGTGTTTCGCATTGCCGCTGGCGTGGAGTATTCCCCCAAGGCCGACTCGAAGGGCTGCAGGGTGCCCGAAAAACCGTCCGATCGAGACGGCGACGGGATCCTGGACCGCGACGACCGCTGCCCGGACGATCCCGGCCTGCCCGAATTCGAGGGCTGCCCTGACACCGACGGCGATGGGGTGCCTGACTACGAGGACGAATGCCCGACGGTCCCTGGGCTGAAGGAATTCAAGGGTTGTCCGGACCGCGACGGCGACAAGATCCCGGACAAGGACGATGACTGCCCGGACGTCCCCGGCGTGCCCGAGTTCCATGGCTGCCCGCCGCCCAAAATCAAGGTGACCGAGACTCGGATCGAGTTCGAGGGGACCGTGTACTTCGACTTCGAGAAGGCGACGATCAAGGCCGAGTCGTTCCCGCTGCTGGACGCGCTGGCGAAGACGATGCAGGACCACCCGCGGATCCGCAAGGTCCGGGTAGATGGCCACACCGACAGCATCGGTGATGACGCGTTCAACCTGGACCTGAGCCATCGGCGGGCCGCGGCAGTAGTCGAGTATATGGCCGGCCACGGCGTCGCGGCGGAGCGACTGGCGTCGGAGGGATTCGGCGAGTCCAAGCCCATCGCCGACAACGAGACCGAGGAAGGGCGGGCGTTGAATCGCCGCGTCGAGCTGACAATCCTGGAAATGGACAAGAAGGCGGCGCCAGCCCAGTAAGCGTAAACTTTTAGCGGCCTTGATGTATCCACGCGTACAGGACCGGAAGGACCAGTAGCGTCAGCGCTGTGCTGGTCACAAGCCCACCCATCACGACTACGGCCAGCGGCTTCTGGATGTCGGCGCCCGATCCGGTGGCGAACAGCATCGGCAGGTGCCCGATGAAACTGGTCAGAGCGGTCATCAGTAGCGGCCGGAAACGCAGGTCGCAGCCCTGGTGGACTGTTTCAGCGATGCTGTAGCCGCGCTGCCTAAGCTGCCGGAAGAAGGCTACCAGCACGACGCCGTTTTGGACGGC
>CAZHDQ010000002.1:0-23990 GCA_964531595.1 uncultured Anaeromyxobacteraceae bacterium | reverse complement strand
TTCATGTGGGGGCAGTTCATGGCCGAAAACGACGACTACAACTCGTGCCAGTGGTACATCAAGAAGGTCACAGTCACCTACGTGATGTTTTTGAACGACGGGACGCCCGTCCGGGCCAAGGTGGACCTTGAACTGGTCGAGGCTACGTCGGTCGACCGCCAGATGCAGCGCGACCCGCAGTCCCCGGACCACGCCAAGGTGTACACGGTCCGCCGCGGCGACACACTCCAAAGCATCGCCTGGCACGAGTACGAGGACGCGGGCCAGTGGCGCCGCATCGCCGAGGTCAACGCGATCGACGACCCGCTGGGCCTCGAACCCGGGACAAAACTACTGGTTCCACCGATCCTGAAGTAGGGGGAGCGATGGCCATATCGGGGGACGTAAAGTCCTGCATCCTGAAGCTTGACGGCAAGGAGCGCGTTTCAACCACGTCCGGCGGGGGCTCGACCCAGACCCCCCTGGGTTCGCTCGAATCGCTTCGGGTCGACCTGCGCCTGGATGCGCCGGCGATGTTCGCGGTCGAACTCGACCTGCGGACCGACGCCGCAGTCACTATTCTGGATGAACTTTCTCCTGGTATGACCATCGAGATCTTGTTGGGAGACGTGGGCAAGGAGGCAGCCGTCTTCAAGGGAGAGGTCCACTACATCGAGCCGCACTTCCGTTTTGAAGGCGTGTCAACGGTGTCCGTCGGCGGCTACGACCACTCGCACCGACTCACGCGCGGCACCCGCTCGCGAACCTGGGGCAACGGGGTCGAGTCCTCTCAACAGTTCCCCTCGGTCGTCAAGGACGTCATCCAGCAGGCCGGTGATTCCTTGAGCCCCGACGTTGACTCGCTCCAGACACGTGTGACTTACGTGCCGCAGTTGAACGTTTCGGACTACCAGATGCTTCAGTGGCTCGCCCAGCACGGCGGCAAGGACGTACAGGCGGACACCCCGAACGACGACAAGAAGATCCGCTTCAAGTCGCCGGACCTGTCGGCCGACCCGATCCTTACGCTGGTCCGCGAATCGCCCCGAGGCGACGGCGAAGAGGCCGTCCGCGAGGCCCGCTTCTCGATGTCCACCGTGCGCCAAGTCGCGGCCGTCGAGGTCCGTGGCTGGGATGCTTTGAACAAGAAGGCCATCGTCGGCGTCGCGAAGTCCACGAGCCGGGAATTCGGCGGTGAGCCGGGTCATGAAGTCGCGGGAAAGGCATTGTACGGCTCGACTTCGAAGGGCAAGGTGTTGACCATCGTCGATCACCCGGTCGAAAGTCAGCAGGAGGCCGAGGTGGTTGCCCAGGCCCTGTTCGACCGGCTCTCGATGGACTTTCTGACCGGTGAGGTCGACTTCCCGGGAAACCCGAAAATGCAGCCGGGCGTCCAGGTGAAGATGCGCGGATTCGGGCAACATTTCGATGGGAAATACCTGGTCACGGAGTGCGCGCACGAGATGATCCCGAAGGCATCGGGCTACGTCACCCGCATCAAAATCGCCCGAAACGACAGCCTTTGATGAGTTGACCGACGGTGGGGCACCAACCCCGAAGCGCCTCCTGTAGCGCCGAATCCACCGACTGTCCCGGATCGCTTGACGAATGTGGTCGTGCCGCCTACCGTTGCCGAGGTGGATTCCCGGAGGCCCGCGTGCCCGGCGGTATTTACGGCGGTTGGATCGCGATCGACCTGGGGCTGCTCGCCACCCTCGGGCTGCTGTCGCTGTTCGTTTCGATGCTGCTGGTGGGCGTGCTGGTGCGACGCCGCGCGTGGCACGAATACGTCACGTTGATCGCCGCCACCGTGATGATCCTGTTCCTGCTGGGACTTGTACTGCTCCAGACGGTCCTGGGCTATCCCGTGGTCATCGAACGCGACTTCTTCTTGATCCGATAGCGCCGCCACGCCAATGCGGCCGTCAGTGCCACAAAGCCGACGCAGGCCCACGCGAAGACTGGTCCCATCAGGACATACGGCCCCGAGGCCGCCATCCGCGGGACGTCGACGACGAGGGTCCGCCTTTCATGTAGGGCCGTCTCGGCCAGAAATTCGCCGGTCGGCGACACCACCGCGGTGATGCCTGTCTGGGTCACTCGGACCAGCGGCATTCGCAGCTCGACCGCCCGTGGTACCTGGACCATCAAATGCTGCGCCGGGGCCCCGTAGTCGCCGAACCAGCCGTCGTTCGTCAGGTTGACGATAAGGTCGGCACCGGTCCCGACCACCGCGTCCCGTGTAAATGTCGACTGGATGGCCTCGTAGCAAATAGAGATCGACGCCCGTCCGGACCCGATCGCAAACTCGACCGGGCGTTTGCCCGGCGTCAGATTGCCGACCCCGGGAATGCGCCCTTTAAGCGACGGAAACCGGTCGGACAGCGGCACATATTCGCCAAACGCCAGCAGTCGACGCTTGTCGTACCTGGCGCGGACATGCCCGTCGGACCCTACCAGAGTCGCCGAGTTGTGCCCCTGCCCGTCGGCATCCCGAGTGATGCTACCGAAGACCAACGGCAGCCCCAGTTCCCGCACCCGTTCAAGCAAGTTGCGCGATAAAGCCACTACGAAACGCGACCGATTTGGCACGCTGTCGTCGGTCCCTGGCGTGAACGCGTAAGGAAAGGCCCCCTCCGGCCAGATGACCGCGTCGACGCCGTCCAGGTCCGCCGAGCGCGTGACCGCGAAGAGACGGTCCACCAGCGAGGCCCGGAAATCGTCGTCGCGCAACCGCTTCTCCCGAGCGGTAATATCCGGTTGCACCAGTGCCAGGCGGATGGTCGGGGCGCGCGCGACAGCCTCCCGAACCTGGGGTAACCGCACCGCGCCGTAACCGAGCCAGACCGCCAGCACGGCCAAAGCCAGGATCGGCCCACCGGGGCGGACCCGGCTGTGATTTGCAAGATCGCGAAGCGCCACGGCCACGGCAGCCCCGAACGACACGGCCACGAACGTCGCCCCGGCCATCCCGGTGATGTCCACGCCCTGCATCAGCAAGGGTACGCGCCAGAATGTGCTGCCCAGATGCCACGGAAACAACTGTGGGGCCAAGTGTTCCCCGGCGGCCACGATTGCGGCCGAAACCGCCACGAACGACGCCGACCCACGCCCGGCCAGCAGCCGGATACCCAACGTGACAATACCCCAAGCAACGCCATGCGCCGCAGCGAACAGAAACAGCACCGCAGCCGCGGCCCCGGCTGGGAAGTCGCTCATCGTCGTGGCGGTATGGAAGATCCACGGGAAGATACCCAGGTGAGCCAGTGTCCCTACCCCCCAACCGGCCAAAAAGACATGCCGCGGCTTCGCATCGGGCAACGCCCACAGCAAAGGAGTCCACGCGACGAAGGCCAGGAACCATCCGCCGACATCAGGCAGGGCAAGGATGCATAACGCAGCCGAAAGGACCGCAGCGATCGACAGGCGAATCGGTGGGGAAAGGGTCACCAGGCGAACTGCTCCTCGTAGGGAGACGGCCTACTGGTTCTCAAGTTTGTACACGTGGCCGCATGCCGGTTTGATGCCGTCCTTGCAGGCCTTGCGCAGCGCGATCAGCGCGGCTTCGATATCACCGTTGTCCTTGAGGGCGATGCCCAGGCCGAACCGCGCCTCGGCATAATCGGGCTTGATTTCCAGCGCCTTCCGGTAGAATTCGATCGCACCGTCCAGGTCCTTTTCCCGCCATAGGATGTTGGCGGCCTTGAAAGCGGGTTCGGCGCTCTTGGGATTCGCCTTGCTCATCTTCTTGTACCAGTCCAGGGCCGTCTTCAGATCCTCGCGGTCCACGGCGATCGTCGCAAGGCCCAGCATCGCGGACGCGTCGTTCTTGCGCTGCTTGAGCACTTTGCGGTACTCGGCCTCCGCCTGGTCGGTGAATCGGAGCCGCCGCAGGATGTCTGCCAGGCCCAACCGCGCGTCTGCCGAGGTCTTCGCCAGCGACAGCGCCTTCTCGTACGCCGCTTGTGCCTCGGGCAGGCGGTTCAGCCAGTCGTATGCGTACGCCATGTTCAACTGGTACTTGAACACCTTGGGCTCCAGCACGGCGGCCTTCTGGAATTTCGACAAGGCCTCCGCCAGCATCACGTCATCCCGATTTTTGCGTGACTGCTCGCCGATCTTGACGGCTTCCTTGTAGAAACCTTCCGAAACGCTGGACTGCGCTTGGATCCCAGGGCTCGCCAGCAGCGCCGCCGCGAGCACAAAAGTCCACATCCTCTTCATCATGGTCCCACCTCCTGCGTTTCGACGGCCGAAAGCGCCTCGCGCAGCCGCCCGTAGGTCACGACCGGGTCCTCGGGAATGACCCGCGTCTGGGAAAGCACCGACACGAAATTGTTGTCGCCGTTCCACCGAGGCACGACATGCATGTGTACATGGTCGGCGACGCCCGCGCCGGCTGCTCGCCCGACGTTCATGCCTATGTTGAATCCCTGGGGTCGGTATTCCGCGTCCAGTGCACGCAGGGATCGCGTCAGCAGGGCGTTCATTTCCGCCCACTCGTCCGCCGTCAAATCGATGGGATTTGCCACATGACGGTACGGCACGATCATCAGGTGCCCCGACACATACGGGTAACGGTTCAGCACGATGAACGCGCGTTCGCCCTTGTGCAGAACCAGCGTCTGCTCCGAGGGACCGCGCGTAGGCAGTTCGCAGAAAATGCAGGCCGGTGAGTCCGGCCCCTTGATGTACGCCATCCGCCATGGCGCGAACAGGTGCTTCATTCGCGCGGATGCCTCCGGGTTCAAGCGCTTTCGGCATCGGTCGTCAGGATACGGAGCGGCGGCTTACCTTCGAGCACCGCCTCCTCGTTAATCACGACCTCTTTGATGTCTCGGGTGCCCGGCAGATCGAACATCACGTCCAGCATCACGCGCTCCATGATCGCACGCAGCCCACGCGCACCGGATCGCCGTTCAGTCGCGAGCTTGGCGATCGCACGCAGCGCGCCTTCGGTGAATTTAAGTTCCGCGCCTTCCATCTGGAAGAGCCAACGATACTGCTTGGTCAAGGCGTTGCGAGGTTCGGTCAAGATCCGCACCAGCGCTTCCGGATCCAGGTCCCCGAGCGACGCTATCACCGCAAAACGACCGACGAATTCCGGAATCATCCCGAAGTGGATCAGGTCCTCGGGCTGAACCTCCCGCAACAGGTCCCCGACATCCGTCTTGGCAGACATCCCCGCACGCGTCCCGAAGCCGATCGACCCGCCGCGCAGGCGAGCTTCGACCGCCTTGTCGAGCCCAACGAAGGCGCCGCCGCAGATGAACAAGATGTCTGTCGTATCAACCTGAATGTATTCTTGCTGGGGGTGCTTGCGGCCTCCCTTCGGCGGCACGTTCGCGACGGTCCCCTCCAGGATCTTCAGCAGCGCCTGCTGCACCCCCTCACCTGACACATCGCGAGTGATCGAGGTGCTGTCGGACTTGCGCGCGATCTTGTCGATTTCGTCAATGTAAATGATGCCCCGCTTGGCCGCATCGACGTCCCAACCCGCATTCTGGAGCAACGCCAGAACAACGTTTTCGACGTCTTCGCCGACGTACCCGGCCTCGGTGAGCGTAGTCGCGTCGACCATCGCGAACGGCACCTGGAGTACGCGCGCCAGTGTCTGAGCCAGCAGCGTCTTGCCGCTGCCGGTGGGTCCCATCAGCAGGATATTGCTCTTCTGGACTTCGACGTCGTTGACTCGGCGCCGGCTTCGCGATTCGATACGCTTGTAGTGGTTGTAGACCGCCACAGCGAGCGTCTTCTTCGCGTGGTCCTGGGCCACCACGTAATCGTCGAGAACCTTAACGATGTCACGAGGCTTGGGCAGACCCGGTGAAACGGCCTGCCGCCGATCGGTCAGATCGGGGTCATCGGTCGCGAGATGATTACATTCCTCTACACATCGGTCGCAGATATGGACCTTGGGCCCGGCGATCAGCCAGCGCGATTCCGCCTGCGTCCTCATGCAGAACGAACAGGTCAACTGGGATCCCGGATTCTTGAGCTTGTCCACGAATGACCACCACTTGACGTCCAAACCCTGACGAGCTTCCATGCTCGAAAGGCGCAGACATTGTAGCGTCGGAAGGCGTATCCTGCAAACGAGGAGTGTTCCCCCAAGGCCCGGCAGCGCTTCGGCTAACGAACCACTTCTCGTCGATTCCCCGTCGGTTAGGTGTTCACAACGCGTCCACAACCAGTTCGATGTTTCCTTCGACCTGTTTTTGGACGTCGCTAGCCATCAAAGATGCCGATCACCAGACAACATCTCCACAAACGGTTCCGGTGGAATCATCTTCGAATTCAAACTCTTGGATCCTTTTTCAACATCTAGACACCCCGCAACAACTCCTGAGGCTTACTTGGTCTGGATTTCCTGATCCCCGTCTAGAACCCGGAAAGGATCGCAAGATGTGGTTGCTGGTCGGTGTTTGTACAAGGGGCGGTCGAAGGCTAGAATCGCGGCCGGAACCGGCGAGTTTTCATAGCGAAGGGGACAGGCGTTGGCGGAAGACCTCGGGGTCGTGGGCGAACTTCTCCCGGTGCTAGGGAGCAGACTTTTCGATCGGACGCCTCTGTCACTGGAGATGGACCGAGAAGGGGTCAAACTGCGACTGGCCTCAGCCCTGTTCGACAATTTCCTGGCGCTGGACGATTTGGTGCTGCGTGTTCCGTACGTGGGGCGTTCGTTCGACTACACATCAGGTCCGCGGGCGTTGCAGCCGGCAGTCACACGGTTGGCCGGGGTCACGGTCCATGTGCTGCTGGAACGGTTAATCGGGCGGATATGGGCACCGGCGGGTTCTCTATGGACCGTGTTGCGGGCCCGTGGTGTTCGCGGTCGGGTGGTACTTTCGGGGACTGCCGGCGCGGTGCCATTCACTGTGCGCGTACACGTCGAGACGTCGACCCAGCCGGGTGCGGTCCGTCTGCGGTTCGTGTCGCCCTGCCTGTGGGCGCCGTCCGAGCTGCCGTGGGATCTTCTGCCGGCGCATTTGGTTCGCGCGGTGCCGGAATCATTGCGTGTCGGTAGTGGGGACGACTGGGTCGACGTGTCGATCCTAAGACCGGTGTTGAGCGGCCTGACCGCTAACCTGGGCTACAAGGTTCCGTTGCTCGACGGTGCGATGCTGTCAGATGTCCGGATCGAGACGCACCGAGTCTCGCTGGTGTTTGGCGCCCAGCCAACCGGAATCCCAGATGATGCGGTTCGGGTGGGAGTTAGTCCGGTTCCGGGCGCTTCGGCCGAAGAAAAGGCCCGGGCTGCGCTCGGGATCCTGGTGGGCGGGGTCCGAGATCCAGCTTTGATCGAACGCTTTCTGTGCTCGGGTGTTTCAGTACCGCGGTTGGCGCCCGAAGTGCTGGCAAGGGCTCGGTCGTACGGCGAGGATCGGCCGGAGGCGATGCTTCCTCACCTGGTCGCGGCGGTCGTGGTTGCTCGTGATCCGTCGCTTGCATCTGAACATGACGCCCTGCGGATAGCCAAGCGCCTCGTGGCTGCGGTCGAGGCCGATGGTGACCCGTTGGAGATGGTCCTGGCCGGGCGTCTGTTGGCACGAATCGGCCTGTCCGTGTCCCCAGAAACGGCGCTGGCCATCCTTGATGTGTTGCTGATTCGCGGTATCGAGGACGCTGCGGTCCTGGAGGCGGCGGCCTTCGCACTGGATCGGTTGGGTCGTCGCGAAGAGGCCCGCGTGACGCGATCGCGGGTGCTGGCTTTGGTGCCGGTGGGACGGACCGCGTCGACTTTACGCGACATGGTCGCTCGGCTGGAGTCAGCAGGACTAGAAGATGTCGCTGCCGATTGGCTGGAACAGACAATCGCGCAATGCGATCAGGATACCTTCGGGTCAGAAGGAGCCGCGATTCGGCGGCAGGCCGTTTTGTTGCTGGCGACGCGCGAATCCCTGACGCCGGATCGAGCCGAGGCGGCGCGGGGACGATTGCGGGATCTGCTGCACGTCGACCCGTGCGACCGTGAAGCGCTTGATCTGTTGCTGGCACTAGCGTCTTGTGGGCGCGAAGCCGCCGAAGCGGTGTCGCGTTTCAAGTCCGCCGCCGACGCCTCGTCGGGCGAGTCGCGGGCAATGTTCCTGGTCGATGCGGCGGGGGCGACGATGGAGCGCCTGGGGCTGCGACGCCAGGCGGTCGACTTGCTGGAAGCGGCCCGGGAGGTCTCACCCCGTAACGAAGCGATTGCGGCCGCGTTGGATCGGCTATACCAGGAACTAGATCTAGGCCCGCGTCGACTTGCACTGATAGAACATCGGGTGGCTTGGACCGACGATCCGGTGCGCCGGAGCACGTTGCGTTTAGAGGGGGCGGTGCTGGCCGACGGCCTGGGAAGACCGTCGGTGGCAGTGAATTTGTTGCGGCCGCTTTTGGACGAAGACCCCACCCACGTACCGGCGCTTCGCCTCGCGGTCGTGGTCGCGCGGGCGTCGGGTGACGAGGCGTTTGCAAAGCGGGCCGCGGAATCGCTGGTCGATCTGGATCCGGGTCCGGTCGAACCAGTTCGCCAAGTAGCAGCAGGACTGGTCGAGCCAGTTCGTCAGGTGGCAGTAGGGCCGGCCGACGGCGCGGTCGTGGAACACCGGCGGCACGGTCCGCCGCCGATAACGCCTGACGCGGTCACGAATGACGCTGTAGTTGACGACGAAGATGCTGAAATCGATCGCTTCGAAGCCGAGGCGCGCTGGCTGAAGACCCGGGTCGCCAAGGCCGATGCGGACCTGGTGGCAGGCGATGCCGTTGCGGCCTTGGATGCGGCGCTGGACGCGCTGCGTACGGACCCGGTTCATGTGGGTGCTTTGCGGTTGGCGGTGGCCGCCGCGACGGCATCGGGGCGGCTGGACGAAGCGGCCGATCTGGGTCGGCGATGGGTCGACCGCCTGTTTTCGCCGGCCGAGCAGGTGTCTGCGTTGATCGAAATGGCGGACGTCGAACGGCTGCGTTCTGACGACACTAGTGGCCCGACTCGGATGTTGGCCCGCGCCGCTTCGATCGCGCCGGAGGATCCTCGGGTTCTCCAGGCGACGCTGAACCTGGCGCGCCTGCATCCGGAGCATGCGGCCGGCGTCATGGTCCCGGTTGTGGCCGCGGCGGCATCCGGGGCTCTGGAACAGGATTCGGCAGGGGTCACCCGTATTGCGGCTCGGTTGTACGAGGTGGCTGGTGTTGCCTGGGACGAACTGGGGGCGATCGAGGCTGCAACGGCCATTTTGGAGGTTGTGGTGGGCCTTGACCCGGACCACGAGGCAGCACGATCCGACCTAGCGATCCTGTATCAGGCATCGGGGCGTGGCGAGTCTGCCCGGGCCATTCTCGAAGGCGAGTGACGGGGAAATCCGCTCCCGCTGGATCCAGGTATGTGTGCTATTCTTTCGCCGAACCGATACTGGAAGCGCCCATGCCTCGGCGTTCCCCTGTTGCGCGAGTCGTCCTTTGCCCCCTGATCCGGGTAATATTCCTCCTGGTGACGATCCTGTGCGTATCGACATTCACGCGTCCGGTGGCTGCGGACCCGACGGCGCGGGCGGTTCTGGTGGTGGACGGCGGGATAGCCTCCGACCCCGGGTCCGCGCCAACGCTTCGTACGATCGTTGATCGCCTAGCTTCGGATTGGCGCCTGGTCTCCCCTGCCGAGTTGACCTTCCTTGTTGCGCCCGACCCCGAATGCAATCCGAAGGGCGAGGGACCTGAGCGGTTGGTCAGTGAAATCCGGGAAGGGATGCGTCGGTACTACCAGGACACTGATCTCGTGGGTGCCGCCGAGGCCTTCGAACGCGCACTGGACGGGCTGGAATTGATGCCGTGCGCGCTGGTGCATCGCCCCAGGGATCGGGCGGCCATGGCGACGGCCGGACTACTGCTGGTGCGTATCCATCACCATGCCGGTCGCACGGCCGAAGCGCGCGTTATCGCCGGGCGACTGTGTGGCCGGGTGGCTGCCGCCGAAATCGCCCGCGCTGACGTTCCACCCGACGTCAAGGCATTCGTTGAAGCGGTCCGGTGGGAACAAGATGCCGACGCGGTACCCTTGGGCGTGAAACTGGAAGGCGTGGATGGATCGGGTGAGGCCCGGTTGCTGATCGACGGCATCGAGGCCGACGGCACTCATTTAGGCCCGTTTCGCGTGGTTCCGGGGCGTCACGCGATCACGGTTCTCCCTGAAGAGGGGGACCCGCTGACGGTGTGGGTGGACGTGGGGTCGGATGGGCTTGAGACCACGATTGACCTCGATCTCTCCCGCGCGTTTTTTGGCGGTGCGTATGCCCTGGTGGCTGTGGCGCCTCGACCGGCGCTACTGGATCGACTGGCCGCCCGATCCGACGCCGCGGTACTGCACCTGACACCCGGCGGGGACGGCGCGTGGCGGGTCGTAGCCACGCCGCCGGTTCAGGGCGGCTTCCGTGGCGACCTGCTGCGGACTTTGCCCCGGGCGTCTGGTCCCGAATCGCTCACCTTGTTGACTGCTGGTCCGATGGCGCGTCGTCGTCCCTGGGCGTGGCCATGGGTCACCGGGGCGATGTCCGTCGGTCTCCTGTCGGCCGGTGTGACGCTTAATGTCCTGGCGAACCGGAATGCCGGCGCTGTCAACACCGGAACGAATCGGCTGGATGACCTGCGGGCCCAACGGGCCGGCTCCATCGCTTGCTATACGCTGGCTGCAGCGACGGCCTTGTCGACGGTAATACTGGGTGTGGTCCGACGACCGGCTTCCCGGGAGACGCTGGCCGTGACGCCCTTGGACGGGGGTGCGGCGATTGGCGTAGGTGGCGCGTTCTAAATCCGGGCTAAAAATCCGACGAAAATTCGGCCGGCTAACAGTGCGGTGGATTGATCCCGCACGATCGGATCCCTATATTGGTGGTGGTGGCGACGCAGTGTGGGATGTGCCATGTTCGACGCGTTCATCATCGACTGGATCCGCAAGGAGGACGCCAAGCGTCATCGCGAATCCGATCGTCCTTACCTGGAAGTGCCGCCGGTTGATTCTGACCGGCCGGCCGACCGGGACGTAGAACCCTGCAACTCTGATCGGGGTGTCGTGATCATTGACCGCAGCGACGATAACTGATTTTCAGGCGACTCAAGGCAACAGGCAGCCCGTCTTCCCGAACACCAGCGGCGCCAGTAACAGACCGACCAGGATCCCCAGGATCCAGGGCCACACGGGCCCGCGTCGACGCTTAGGCGGCCCCTCGACCTCCAGGCGGATCTCGGCTAGTCGCACCATCAACATGGTCATGTCCGGGGCGGGGCGTAGGGCGTCCGCGTCATCCGCAGGTGCCGTCGTTTCGGTGGCCGCGGTGTTCGGTGCGTTGGGATCAATCGTCGTCTGCGGTTCCTGGCTCGCGGCGATTCGCAGGTTCTGCGGCGTCTCGTCGTTTCGCATCGGACCCTCCCGGACAGATCCTGCCGCCGCGTGCGCAGCTTTTCAACCCCACTACATTGGATTCCGGGCTACGATCCTCCGCATGGAGATGCAGGAAAGCCCGGCCCTGGTGCTGGACCGGATCCCCTACCGCGATCGCGACTTGATCCTGACGTTGTTGACGCGGGAGGCGGGGATCGTGTCGGCGATCGCGCGCGGTGCCCGCGGTTCCAGCCGTCGGTACGCCGGTTCGCTGGATCTGTTCGTCGTGATCTCGGCCCGCTGGCGTTCCGGTCGAGCGTCCCTGGCATCTCTGGCCGGCGCCGACGTCCTGCGGCAGTTTCCCGGGGTGTTTGAACGCCTCGACCGGCTCGAGGCAGGGCAGGCGATGCTGGTGCTGGCACGTGATCTGGCGCGTGACGCGCCGGCCGGGGCGTCGATGTTCGATCGTCTGGTCGCTGCATTCGAGTTGCTGGACCGGGCGCCGATCGGTCGTGTGTTCGAGGGGGTGATAGACCTTGCGGTGGCGCTGCTGGAAGACCTGGGGCATCCGGTGGTCGGCGCGCATTGTCCGCGGTGCCGCCGCGTTCTGGGTGGCACCGGGACCGTGCTCGCCAGCGACGGTACCGTTGTGTGCTCCGATTGCGGACGCCGTGTCACGGGCATCCCGGCTGACGCCATCGTGCTGCCTCCGGACCTTCGGGAACCGCCGGACAGGGATCAGGCGCTGAATTTGACTGCGGCACTGGTGTCGGGTGTCCTTGGCCGAGCCTACCGGATCCGGATCGCTTCGTCGGACGGGTGAGCGGGCGTTCGAACCCGCTGGATGCTGTGGTTCGCAACGCCAAGAAGGCGGTGGCCGCTGCGGAACGCCGGGCGAAGCAGAACGCCCGAAACCTTTGTCGGGAACTGAACTCTGGCATCCCACGCGTTGCGACTGCCCTGCGACAGATTCGTTGGTAGGCCTTGCGCGACGGCGAAATTGCGCCGACTTATTGAACCGGTGTCGTCATAGCCTAGTCCTACCTCCCCGAACCCCACCGTCCCCGTCCCCGTCTCCCGGGTGCTCGCGTGTCCCATCGCCGCCACGACGACGTGTTCCAGCACTCGGATATCCAGCGTCCTGGCGGCGTCGATCAGGCGCCGCGTAAACCGCACGTCTTCGGGGCTGGGCGTTGGGTCGCCCGACGGGTGGTTGTGGACGAAGATCACGCGTCCGGCACATTCTTTGACCAGCAACGTCATCACCTGGCGTGGGGGCAGTTTGACGCCGGATTCCCAGCGCTGTACCGCGTTGACATTCGGGGGGTTCTCCCCTAGCATTCGAACGTTTTCCCGGGGGTTCGGGTGATTCGGCCGATCCGGACATGGCGCCTGTTGTTCCTGGTGGCACTGGTCTTGCCCGCTATCGGTCGGGCCGCGCCTTCCGAGGACACTTCGTCCACCGAGCCGTCACGCTGGGGCGATACCGGCATCCGCATCCTGCCGTTGGTGACGCTCGAGAGTCACGGATCCTTTCGCCTCCGATTCAACATGTTTTCGAACCTGGACCTGGGACTGGGGGCGGATCCGACCCTGAACCCCACGTGTGCCCCGGCCACGTCGACGTCCGTGGGTGCCATGGCCTCGCTGGGCAACGTGAAGGACACCGCGACCGGTGCCAACATGAGGTTTCGCTACGAACCGACGCTGCGGGTTGGTGAAATCGCCGCAGTTCACGCGACGATAGACTTCCTGGACAATGTGATTCTGGGCGACTCGCCCGCCTTGGACGGGATTGCCGCTCCGATGAGTGTGTTCGCGGGCAGCACGCGATCTCCGGCGGCCGGGTTTTCGGGGCTGCGAGACGCCGTGCGCATCAAGGCCGCATGGGCCGAGGTGCGCCTGTTCGACCTGGTGATCCTGCGAGGCGGGCGCATGCCCTACAAGTTCGGCTTGGGGATGGTCCGCAGCGACGGACGGGACCCGGACGCGGACTTCGGGGACTACGTCGACGGCGCGTTCGGCAAGATCAAGGTGGGGATCACCTACCTGTTCGCGGGCATGGAATTTCCGGGTGAAGGCGTCGTGGCGGATGCACCCTACGGCTATTCGACGCGGCCATACGACCTGGACCAGTCGGATGACGCGACCCGTTGGGTGTTCGGCGTAGATTCGACCCCCGAGACGCGCGCTGAACTGGCGAAGGCCACCCGGGATCTGGCGGCCGGTAAGCCTGTCGTCGATTGGGGACTTTACAACGCGATCACGCAGCAAAAGATATCGTCCGAACGTATCGTGTCGGCGACCGGTGGCCAGGCAGGTGAACCGGGACCGGTAGGGCTGGCCATCGACGACTACACGTTGGTGCCGCGCGGCGCGTTCTTCTGGACGCCCAGCCTGTGGACGAAGGTCCGCTGGCAGCCGCGATCCGACCTGGCGTTGCGCGTCGAATTGGAAGCCGCGATGACATACGGCTGGGTCGACCATGTCCAGAGCAACCAAGACGACCCTCGATCGAGGAAGGATTTCTTATCGTTTGGTGCCGCGTTGGAGGCCGCGCTGGATGTGGGCAGTAACCACATTGGCCTTCTGGCCGGCGTGGCCAGCGGGGGCAACACACTGGGCGCCTGGGGCATCCTGGACCGCCATATCGTATCGACACCCAACCAGACGTGCTACTCACTGAGCCAATCCGAGGTGTACCGGACGCGCAAGATCCACCATTTCGTCTTCAACCGCGACTACCGGGTCGATTCGATCCTGTTTCGCGAGGTCATCGGTTCGGTCACGAACGCCTTCTATTTCAAGCCCACCTATGATCGGGTGTTTTTCAAGGGCGGTGACTGGGAGGTCGGCGGCGGGGCCAGCCTACTAATGGCCTTTGCTGCGATCCCCGAGGGTGCTCCGGGCGGCAAGCGCCCCCTGGGCCTGGAACCGGGCCTGGACCTGTGGGCACGCTGGGGCCAGCTTCTGACGCTGCGGGCCGATGGGGCCATGCTGTTCCCGCTGGACGGCTTGGACCGGGCCGCCACGGGCCAACAGGCCGGGACGGCCGGCGCGCTGCGGGTCCGTGCACAAATCGCGTTCTAGTTCACCCCACGTGTATTTTTGAGGCTGCATCCCCGATTCGGAACCCGACTGATTTCTGGGTACACTATCCGCGCCTCCTACCGGAGTCTTCCCAATGCGTTCAATCTTGTCCCTGCTTCCGATTTTTGCCCTGATTCTGGCGGCGTGCAACGGTGGTTCCAGTGCCGCGGACGCCGACTGGACCCCGGATGTGAGCGATCCCGGCGGCGATATGGTCCAGGCGGATCCTGGCGTCGATGAAGGCGATACCGACTTTGGCGAGGACGTGGCCACGGAATCGGATGTGGGTGCAGATGTCCCAATGCCCGTGGACGCTTTCGAAGTCGATCCAGGGCCGCCGGATCCGTCGATGACACACTGGGTTCGGGATCGGACCACCTGCGTGCCTGACGGGCCGTGGAAGGTCGACACCGTCACGCAGTTCAGGACGATCGAGGTGCTGCCCGATCTGGATATCCGTGCCGTGGTGGGTGGTGTCGATGGCCTCGTCTGGGCGGGGTTGGCGTCGGGCCTAGCGCGCCGGGATTCGGGGGCGGACGCATTCACTGCCGTCGCAGACCTACCGGGCACTGGGGCAGTTTCGGACCTAGCCGTGGCCAATGCAGGCGTTCGGATCGCCCGGGGCATCTGGGTTGGTCTGCTCGACAGCGACGGGGTTGCACTGTCGGGGTTTGACGCCGCCGCAGCGGTGGATCGGGTGGCCGACTGTGATGGCGACGGATACGTGGTTTCTGGTGGCCGCCTGATGCGAATCGGTGACGGTGAGCTGGAGGCGCTGGTTTACGAAGCGCCTGGAAACGTCCACGACGTTGCATGTGTGGACGCTGTCCCCTTGGCGGCGACGGATCAGGGGCTGTTCCGGCTTGGAGATGATGGTTGGAACGCGATCTGGAACCCCGGGAATGCTGTGATCGTGGCAGCCGGCGGCGGCGGGCGAATCGCGGCGTCCACCGGGGACAACGTCACGGTGTTCGAACAGGATGGCACCACAGTTGCCGTGTTCGTGCCCGAACCGGGCGGCCTGCCTACCGGCGACGTGACGTCCCTGGCCCTGTCCGCGGACGGGAATCTGTTGTCGATGGGCCATGCCATCGGCGCCACACGGATTGACCTGACCGACGGGCACATCGACCATTTCGTTTCGCTGCGATGGTTGCCGGACGATGCTGTGGCGTCGGTTTATGAAGCGCTCGACGGCGTGCTGTGGGTCGCGACGCCCGCCGGCGTGTCTGCGTTACGCCGGGTCGACACGACGCTTGCGGACAAGGCGGTACGCATGCGCGCACAGATGGACTGGTTTTGGCGCCTGGGCGGTTTCGTCAGTCCCTGGGCCCGCTTTCCAGACCCGTGGTCACCTGAAGAACCCTTGGCCAACTGGGACGACGACAACGACGGTCAGTGGACCCAGGAAGCGGTCGGCGCTCTGTGCTACGCCTACGCAACAACCGGAAACGATGCGTTTTACGAGGCTGCGCACAAGGCCATGACGAACATGGTGCTGTTGGTTGACGTCCCGGCGGCAGACTTCGAGGCCGCCGGCCTTGGTCGTGGCTTCGTCACGCGCTCTGTCGTTCGGGACGACGAGGGCCTTATGTTCGACAGCAAGGCGACCCAGTCCAACTGGCACCTGACGACCTTTTCCGACGGGCACGATTACTACTGGAAGGACGACACGTCGGCAGACGAGGTCACCGGGCACCTGTTCGGCTTCAGCCTGTACTACGACTTGTGCGCGCAGGACGACGACGAGCGGGCCTGGGTGGGTGAAAGCCTGGGTGCGCTGGCCGGGTACATCCTGGATCACGGATTCACGTTGCCCGACCTGGGCGGCGAGCAAACCAGCCACGGCAATTGGAGCTCGTCGCGCATCCCGATTTCGCTCGACGGGCTGGATGCCTGTATGGATGCGGGCCACGAGTTGGTCGCATGCATTGAGTCGTTCGCGGGTGGTGCGTTTCTGGGTTCTATCGAAGTGCTCGCCCTGATGCTGTCCGCCTATCACGTGACCGGCGACGTGCGGTTTTGGATCGCATACGACGCGTTGGTGCGAGTCAATCGTTACGACCTGGCGGCGACGTTCCACGACGAGGTCGTAACCTGGGCTTACCCGGCGACCGCGAACTATTGCGATCACGAACTGGCTGACCTGGCGTTCCTGACGTTGATCCGGTACGAACCGGACCCGGTGCGCCGTCTTCACTGGATCGACCAAGTGCTGGCAGCCTGGGAATACGAAATCGGGGAACGTAATCCCCTGAAAACCCTGGTGATGGCTGCGGTTCAGGACGATGTCCCCGGGTTGGCTGCCGGTGTGTCGACGCTGGTGGACTATCCCGAAGATTTGCGAGAGTGGCTGGTGGACAACAGCCACCGAGTCGACTACCGGCGCAACGTGGCCGATCGTTTCCAGACACCGCAGTTTCGCCAAGTGCCGCCCTACGACGAGATCACTATCAAGCGCTGGGATCACAATCCGTACCGAGTGTCAGACGGCGGCTCGGGTGACACTCGGATGTCGCCGACGTTCTGGCTGCTGCCCTACTGGGGCTTGCGATACCACAATGCGATCTGCAATCCAGAGGTGGGGTATTAGGACTTCGTGGCCTCGCTGCCGCGTACGGGCAACGCCTTCAAACGACCAGTGATTCGCCCCACCGATGCCTGGAAATCGCTAATCAGGGCATCGTCCAACCGCGGGCCACGAACCTCTGTCAGGTTCCGGGGATGCACGAACTTGCCGCTTTTCGCCACCGCGAAGTGCAGGTGGGGCCCGGTGGAACGGCCAGTCGAACCGACCGATCCGATCAGCGTCCGGCGGTCGACCTCGGAGCCGACCTTCAACCCCTTGGCGAACCCGGACAGGTGGGCATAGTAGGTCTGGAAGCCGTCTTGGTGCTGCAACACGATCAGGTTGCCATTCGCGCCTTTTCGGCCCGCAAAGATCACCTTGCCGGGACCGACGGCGAGAACCGGGGTTCCGACGGGGGCCGCGTAGTCGATGGCCCGGTGCGGCGTGTAGTGGCGCAGGATCGGGTGCAGCCGCCGGTCCGCGTAGCCAGACGATACGCGCGTGTACTTCAGTGGGCTGCGCAGGAACGGGCGCTCAACACTGTTGCCCTCGACGTCGTAGTAAACGATCTGGCCGTCGGCGCCATCCCAGGGGAACGCCCCGCCCGAGACCAGTTTTCCTTCGTACAGCATCCCGTGGATGCGACCGTAACGCAGGAACTCGCCGCCCAGCGTCTCGCGGTCGACGACGATGCGCAGCAGGTCGCCCTTGCGCGTGTCGGTGTGGAAGTCAACCTGGCCGGCCAGCAGGTCGGCGACGATCGGGGCCAGTGCCGGGTCGGTTCCGCAGCGGCCCAAGCTTTCATACAGTGAGCCGCGGACCATGCAGGCCAACTCGATCGTTTCCTTGCGGGTCGGGACCTCCTGGCGATTGACGGTCAGGCCGTCCTCGCCCGGGGCGACCTCAATGTAGCGGATCTTGTCGATCGGGAAGCGCAGGAACGCCAGCGACCCGTCGGGCAGCAGGCCCGCGATGAACTTTTGGCCTGGCCGCAGCCCGCGCATGTCTACCTCGGACGCCAGCGCTTCGAGTGCCGCGGCGGATGCTGCGCGGGACACCCCGACGCGCGCCAGTGCAAGTGCGGACGTGTCGCCGCGGCCCAAGGTGGCCTCGACCAGTTCCGGTGCGGCAGTCTGAGGTGCGGCCTTGGCCGCCAGGGCGTCCAGCGTTTCCAGCGGCAGGACATCGACCGGACTGGCCAGGCGCTGCTCCAGGGTCGGCGCCGCTGCTGTGTCGCCGCGAAAGAACACCATGTAATTGACTAACAGGATGGCCAGCCCGAAGAGGACGGCGCCGACGACACCCGAAGCTGGGCGACGAGGCTGCGGAGAACTGCGCAAATACAGGGGCTTTTCAGATGCCACTCGACCCTCCGATTCGTCCTCGCCACGAAGGCACAGACGCGAAGATTCGGCGGAACGTATCATTGGCCGAGGGGGTTGTCAATCCGCCCCCCTGCCACGCTTCCCGGGCCTGGTCGCCCAATGTCCGATCCTTTTTATCGAAAAGCACTTGAATCATCAGGGAGGATTCCCTTACAATACCTCCGCCATGATGGCATGACATCTCCAGAGGAGACCGAAATGGAACGCAAGGCGTGGTTCTTCGCGACCCTGTTGACGGCGGGGCTTTTCGTCGCTTGCGACGGGGGCAGCGACGACAAGTGTACGGGCAGCAGCGACTGCCAGCCCGGGACGGTTTGCCAGGACTCGAAATGCCAGGAACGCCTGTGCAACGGGACCGGCGACTGCGAGGGTGAGGACATCTGTGTGCCGGGTACCCTGGTTGGGAAGGACCCCGACTTCCGTTACTGCACCGCGACCCAGTGTCGGACGGACGGCACGCTGGACTGCCCGCTGGGCCAGGTCTGCCAAAACGGCCTGTGCGTGACTGGCGAGCCGCCGAAGGATGTCATTGAGGACAAGGGCCAGACCGACGAAGGGCGCCTTGACACCCCGGTCGAAGACACCTTCGTTCCGCCGATCGACCAACTGGACTGCAAGTCCTGCGAAGGCGAATCGGACTGCGGGGCGGGCTACAAGTGCCTGCCCGTCGGCTCGGCGAAGTACTGCCTGCGCGAGTGCGTGGACGGCAAGGACTGCGAGGCCGGTTATCTGTGCTACGCGGCTTCCAGCGTCAGCAAGAACTGCCTGCCTGTGACGTACGCCTGCGTCGAATGTGCCTTCAACGCGCCCTGCGAGGCCGGCCAGTGCTGCGATTTCGGCACTGGCGAGTGCAAGGAGTGCCGCCAGTTGTGCAACGGATGTACGTACGATTTCGATTGCGCCGAAGGCCTGCGCTGCTTCAAGAAGACGGGCAGCGCGACCGGTGCCTGCGTTGAGGAATGCGCGGACGGCACATGTACGGACACCGAGCACTTCACCTGCGGCGCCAACGCAAGCGGTGTGATGGTCTGCCAGCCCAACGGTGATGGCTGCGGCGGCTGCGACGCAGGCTTCTACCCGAAGCCCGACGGAACCGGCTGCGTCGAGTGCCTGAACTCGTCGCACTGCGGGACCGGCGAGACCTGCAACCTGACGACGAACGTCTGCGAGGGCGGCGAGTGCGCCGGTGGATACAAGTGTGACGACGACCAGTGCCACCAGTGCTGCGAGGACTCCCACTGCGACAACGTGCCCGGCGCGACCGGCGCCTGTATTTTGCCGCAGGGGGTGTGCGAGGGCGCCGAGCCTTGCAACGGCATGTGTACCGGGCAGTACCCGGCGTGCGTCACGATCAACGGCATCGAGCAGTGCGTCCAGTGTGAGACCGATTCCGAGTGCCAAGGCATCGACTCGACCTGCTCCTGCACCAGGGAACCGCTGTATTCCTGCATTTTCCCCGACGGCAGCGTGTGTATGACCGAGGGCGGCGTATGCGCGGCGCCCTGCCTGTCCGATGTGGATTGCCCGCCCGGGACCGACGGCCAGAACCTGTCTTGCCACCTGACTTCGGCTAGTGACGGTATCTGCTACAACCCGTCGGGTTCCTGCGACCAGGTGACAATGTGCTGCGGCCCGAACCAGGTCTGCTTCGACATAATGGGGATCCTGTTCGGTGGCCTGGGTGGCGGAATGCCCGGCATGCCCGGCGGCGCGATGCCGACTATGTTCGGCTACTGTTCCTGCGACAGCAACCACCCGTGCTTGGGCGGTGGTGCATGTACGTCGACGAGCTTGATCTGCATTCTTCCGATGATTGGCGACATTGCCTGTCCCGGGGGCCAACCGGCCGCAGGCATGCCCGATAACCTGTGCATCGATCTGGCCAGCCTGCTGGGCGGCCTGATTTAGCCCGTCTTCGACTGCCCCACCAACCATGAATCTGTCGACGCCCGTTACCGGGCATCCATCCATCCATCCATCCATCCTGCAGATTGGGTTGCGAACCTTGTTGTTGAATCGGGTTGCGAAAGCGTGCCGGGCTAGACTTCCTCGAGCAGGTGGCCCATCCGGGTCTTCTTGGTTGACAGGTAGCGCAGATCCTTGGGGCCACGGGGCATGATCTCGATGGGCACGCGTTCGACGACCTCCAGGCCGTAACCAGCCAGGCCGACGATCTTTTTTGGATTGTTGGTCATCAACCGCATCCGGCGCACGCCCAGGTGAGCCAGGATCTGGGCGCCGATACCGTAGTCACGCAGGTCCGGCTCGAAGCCCAGGTGCGTATTCGCGTCGACGGTGTCCAACCCCTGGTCCTGCAATTGGTAGGCGCGGACCTTGTTCAGGATGCCGATGCCCCGGCCCTCCTGACGCAAATACAGCAGCACGCCGTCCTCGGCCGCGATCCTGGCCATCGATGCGATCAACTGCGGACCGCAGTCGCAGCGCCGCGAATGGAACACGTCGCCGGTCAGGCACTCGGAGTGGACCCGAACCAGCACCGGCTTCGTCGCCGAGACCGGCCCGCGGATCATCGCGATGTGGGCGACCTGAGCCACCGAATCCTCGTAGATCACACATCGAAAATCGCCGTGCTCGGTCGCGACCGTGGCCGACCCGACGGGGCGCACCAGCAGTTCCTTGCGCATCCTAAACGCGATCAGGTCCTGGACGGTCACCACCGGAATGTCATGCTCGCTGCCCAGGGCCAGCAGATCCTCCAGACGCGCAGCCTCGCCGTTGTCGTCGAGCACCTGGCAGATCACTGCTGCGGGCTTAAGGCCGGCCAGTCGTGCCAGGTCTACGGCCGCTTCGGTCTGGCCGGCGCGCTTCAGGACGCCGCCCGGGACGGACCGCAGCGGGAAAACGTGGCCCGGCACGACGAAATCGTCGAGTACCGCGTCCTCGCGCAGCAGCAGTTCGACCGTCTTGGCCCGGTCGAAGGCCGAGATTCCCGTCGTCGTGACGCCGCGGCCGTCGACCGATACCGTGAATGCGGCACCGAAATGGGCGGTATTGCGCTGGACCATCATCGGCAGGCCGATCCGGTCGATCTGTTCGTGGCTCATCGCGATACAGACCAGACCGCTAGCCACCTTAGTGATCTCGTTAATCGTTTCCGCGGTCGCCATTTCGGCGGCCACGATGATGTCGCCCTCGTTCTCGCGGCTCTCGTCGTCGACAACGATCACCATCCGGCCGCGTCGCATTGCTTCGATGGCCTGTTCGATCGTCGCCGTTCCAGGTCGATTGCTCATTGACGTGCTCCCAGATTCAAATCAGCCCCGCCAGTGCGGGGCGGCAGGATGATACCACCGATGATGAGGTGCGTCCGACTGCGCGATCTTCCCACCCGAGCCCTGCCCTTTCGCGGGGTTGCCTTGCTGTTGAGCCTGCTGTACAATCTTGCGGCCTTTTTGGCATCGGAAGGACGGAAAAATGCTTGGAACACTTCGGAAACATTCGCAATCGGTGATCATCTACGTCCTGTTCGGGATCATCATCGTAGTCTTCATCTTCACGTTCAACATGGGCGCGGGGGACTCGGGATGTGGGCAGAGCGGGAGTTCGACGCCCAAGACTGAACTGGTCTCGATCGACGGCCAGGCGGTGGACACGTCCATGCTCTATATGGGGCTGGCGCTGACACTGGACCCGCCGCCACCTGGGCGGATGTTGGACCCCCGGACGTTCCAAGAAGAGATGATGTATCGATCGACGCGGTTCTTCCGGTTCCGCGGCGACCCTGCGTACATGCTCTACAACCCTGACCCTCGCGAGGTCTCCGACGTCAAGGTGCGCAAGGTCGTAGACGACCTGACCGAAACGCTCCTGGTGTCCGAGGCGGCGCTGGAGATGGGGTTGCGGGTTGCGCCCGACGAGATCCGGGACCGAATTTTGCGCGAGTTCACGGACCCGTCCACCGGTAAGTTCCGCAAGGAGTCCTATCAGAATTTCGTGCGCTACGGGCTCCGTTCCTCGATGGGCCGTTTCGAGGAATTCGTCCGTCGCGAGATCCTGCGCGAAAAGATGATCGGGCTGATCACCGCCCCGGTGATCGTGACCGAGCGCGAGGCGCGCGAGGCCGCGGTGCGCAGCGGTACCACGCGGTCGTACGAATTCATCGAGGTCGCGCCGTCGATGCTGGCGAAGGCCCTGAAGCCCACGGCCCAGGAGGCCGCGGCCTGGCTGGTAGATAACGAAACGGCCGCGCGCAAGCACTTCGACGAAAACGAGGCGGCCTACCAGGTGGCGCAGGGGTTCGATTTCCACGTGATCAAGTACGCGGCAGCATCCCGTCGCATCGTGGCCACTATCGAGGACGCCGATACTCGCAAGGCCCTGTCGGCAAGTCGGATCGAAGCCCGCGAGCGTGCGACGTCCGCGGCGGCTGAACTGGCAGCGAAGCCTGCGGCAAATAAGCTGGCGGCATTCGAGGCGCTGGCGAGGTCCGGGTCCGACGAATCCAACACACGAGAGCGTGGCGGCAGGTTCGAAACGGCGCTGGAAGCCGCCTCGGTCGCGGCGCTGCTGGACCCAGCGGTGGCTTCGGTGTTGGTCGGCATGCAGGCTGGGGCGATGTCCGATGTGATCGAGGGCGACGCGGGCTACTTCCTGGTGTACCTGGACGGGGTGCGCCCGCCGCAGGTTCGGACGTTCGACGACGTCAAGGCGTCGATCGCGCAGGAAATGATCGCGCGGCAGCGGGCTGATGCCGGGGCCGATGCCGTTGCGGCTGACGTGATGGCACGCGCAAAGGCCGGTCCGGGTCAGCCGCTTGCTGAAATCGCGGCCCAGGTCAATGCGCCGTTCGCACCCGAAAACCCGGTTCGCATCGGCGAGACGGGCGCGATGCCCGAAATGCCCGGCACGCTGTCGGGGTTGGCGACCTGGTCGCCGGACGAAATCCCCGGGATTGGACAGGATGCGGACCTGGCGGCAGCGCTTGGGAAATTGACCCTGGAACACCCGGTACTGGACGGTGTCCGGCGCGGCCCCACAGGCGACAGCCGGTACGTGATCCGCTTGAAGGATGCGACGGTCGCCGGCGATGTCACGCCGGAAGCGATCGCGAGGGTCCGGTCCGAACTGCTGCCGCTTCGGCGCCAGGCCGTCTATCACGATTGGTACGGCGCGCTCAAGACGAAGGCTGCGGCCGACCGACGCCTGGTCGAGCGCGAATCGCTGGCCCGGATGGTTGAGGAGGAACTGCGCACTCGGCAAGAGGCCGTAGAGGTCCGATCCGGTTCCTCTGCCCCGGTTCCGGAACCGGTGCCCGGTTCCGAGGGCTGACGCACAGGCGCTGGCCCTTTCACATGTTGCAGATCCTGTGGACGCGGCCGTCCCGCGACAGGCGCGGCTCCGGTCGTAACGCGGAGGCGAGTCATGGCGAAGGTTTTAGTCAATCACCCCATCGCACCTGATGTGTTCCGGATGGAAGTCGAGGCGCCCGACGTTGCGAAGTACCGCAAGGCCGGGCAGTTCGTGATCGTACGGCCGGCAAATGGTCGGGAACGCATCCCGCTGACGATCGCCGACGCGGACAATGACAAGGGCACGATCACCCTGATCTATCAGGTCGTGGGCAGTACGACGGCCGAGTTGAGTCTGATCGAGC
>CAZHDQ010000001.1:0-24737 GCA_964531595.1 uncultured Anaeromyxobacteraceae bacterium | reverse complement strand
TGCTGACCTGGTCATCGCCAAGGGGCAGGGCAATTACGAGACCCTTAGCGATGTAGATGCCCCCTTGTGCTTCCTGTTCCGGGCGAAGTGCGAGGTGATCGCGGACCATGCCGGCGTGCCGCTGGGCGCCCACGTACTGGTCCGTGGCCTTGGCGGCTGGCCGTCGGCCTGATCGCAACCTACCCGCCGCCCCGACGCATGCCCGACAGGAAGGCCACGACGTTGTGGCCCAGGGCCTCGGTCGCGTAGCCGCCTTCCTGGACGACGACTGCGGGTCGCCCAAGGGCACCGATTGCCTCGCCCAGGCGCTCCATGTCGTCGGTTTCAAGCGCGAAGTCCCCAATGGGGTCGTTGCGCCATGTGTCGAAGCCGGCGGAAACCACCAGCATAGTCGGGTCGAAGGCGGCGATGGCCGGCAGTGCCTCGCGGTTCAGCACGTCCAGGTACTGGTCGCCGGTCGTGCCCGCTGGAAGCGGCAGGTTCAAGGTGGTCCCGGCGCCTCGGCCGGCACCTGTCTCGGATGCGTATCCGCTGAAGAACGGATAGAACTGGCGCGGGTCTCCGTGGATCGACACGTACAAAACGTCGGGATCGCGCCAAAAGATCGCCTGCGTCCCGTTGCCGTGGTGGAAATCGATGTCCAGTACGGCGACACGTCCCAGGCGGCGCAGCCGCTCGACAGCCACGGCGGCGTTGTTCAGATAGCAATAGCCGCCCATCAGGTCCCGGGATGCGTGGTGACCAGGCGGTCTGGACAGGGCGTAGGCCAAGCGCGTGGTACCGCGGGCCACCAGCGCTGCGGCCTCGACGGCGCAGGCGGCGCTCCAGGCGGCGGCATCCCAGGTTCGGGCATGCAGGGGGGTGCCCGAGTCGAAGCAGAAATAGCCCGCCTGGTGGATGTCGAAGGGATCGCCGACGCACTGGGACCGCTTCGGGAAGACGCTTGGGTAGAAGGTTTCGCCCTCGGGCAGCCCCTGCGCCGTTTGGTACAGCGTCAGCAGTCGATGGTGGTGTACCCGCCGGATCAGCGCCACGGGCATCCGCGCAGGCTGCTGGATGGGGAAGGTCCGAGGATGCCGGGCCAGCGTCGCCAGGATGCGTTCGGCGCGCCGAGACGTCTCGGGGTGACGCATTCGCTTCCCAAAGGCCCACTCCAGCAATGGTTGGTGGGCCATCTGGGCAGGGTGGAACAGCACGGGGACGGGATCACCGGGAAATCGAGGCATTCGCTACTCCAATCATTTTGTCAGCCAATCGAGGTGTCGTGCCCCTTCCATGGCCAGCAGCGCAATCTTCCGGTCGCAGCCCCACCGGTAGTCGCCCACGGCCCCGGTCGAGCGGATCACCCGGTGGCATGGAATCAGGTAGGCGATCGGGTTCGCCCCGACCGCCGCACCCACGGCACGGCAAGCCGACGGCATACCCAGGCCCGAGGCCAGTGCCCCGTAGGTCGTCACGCGCCCCTCGGGGATCGCCACCAGGGCCTGCCAAACCAGCATCTGGAACGGGGTCCCCTGCATTGCCAAAGACAGCGGCCGCCCGGGGTCCCCACGCATCCGCGCCGCGACCTCCTCTGCGTCCATCCGCACTGCCTCCGGTTCCTTCACCAGGGTCGCCTTTGGCCACCGCGACCGCAGGTTTGCTTCCGGATCCTCGTTGTCTCCCAGGAACGCCGCTGCGCACAGCCCCGCGTCAGTTGCCGCGAACACTGCGGCCCCCAGCGGGGTCGGGAATATGCCCCAACGAACGATGAGGCCCTGGCCACCACGCCGGAAGGTCCCGGGCGTCATGCCCTCCAGCCCCGTGAACAGGTCGTGCAGTCGCGACGGGCCCGATAGCCCGACGTCGATGGACGTTTCCAGCACGCCATGGTTTTCCGCCAGCAGTCGCTTCGCCCTCGCCAGGGTCAGGACCCGAAGGAAGTCCTTGGGAGTCACCCCGGCCAAGCGTTTGAACAGCCTGTGGAAATGGAATTCGCTTAACCCCACGTGCGCAGCGACATCAGCGAGGCCAGGCTGCTGGACGGCGTGCGCCTCCAGGAACCGGATCGCTGCAGCCACCCGCGTGTAATCCCCGCCGTTCATCAAGCTCTCGCGATCTGCCCGTGGTGATTGTGCCGCCTGCGGCTGCCATTTGCGACCCGGATCTTGCGGTGGATGGGCGTTCTTCGCCCTACGGCCGTGGCAGCGAATCAAGGATCGCGGCGATCACTGCTGCACACTCGGGGTCAGTTGACTGTACGCGAGATGCAGAATCAATAGCACTGAAGGCGCACCTCCCTCGCTACCACCTCCGTGAACCTCGTGAACCGTGCCTGGAGCGGGCCCCCTGCCTGACCTGAGTCTCGGGTCAGGAAGGCACCGCCCATGGCTTCAGCGCCGGTCTGAGCGCGATTTCATCGTATCCAGTCGTGCTTGCAAGATCAGGGAAGAACTACTGGCACCTCTTGACGAACTTCCTCCTCAGATTCGAGTATTTTGTTTGAATCCATGCGCTCATGCCGTCCTCTGCCTTGCTGGCCGCCCACGAACCCCAGCCGTAGTACTTGAAGAAGGAGGGAAGAAGGAGGTCGCCTCGACGCGCGACACGCCCCCGGGCAGGTCCTTCACGATCCGGTGGACACGGATGACCGAGGAGGAGCCGGCCAAGTACTGGCTGGCTACGGAGCCCGCCGACACCGACTTCACTACGCTCGTCCGCCGGGCGAAGCTGCGCTGGCGACTCGAGCGGTACTACCCGCGTCGAGATCGCCCGCCACCTGATGCAAAAACTGGAGTGGTGCCTGTACTGCAGGCACCGTCGCGCACACTCGCCGCCAACGCGGGCGCCGACCCTACCCGAGCAAGGATTGGCCGCACAAATACGCAATAGGCTGACTAGATGGTTTGCAACACGCTAGTACTAGCGCAGGCGGGCCAGGATTTCGCCCAGGGGCCCCGCGCAGTCGGGGTCCGACGCGGCGAGGGCCTCGAAGGTCCGTCGCGCCTCCTCGGTGTCCCCGGCCATTTGGAACGACGATTCGGCGTTGCGGTACGACACCCCGCGGTCGGCGCCCGAGATCGACGAGTGGGGGCCCGGCCCGCGGGGCAGGAGTGCCGCCGCGTCCAAAAACGCCCGGGCCGCGGCTCGCCACCTGCCCGCCTCATATTCGGCCTTCGCCTGCTCGAACCGGCCGGCGGCCTCCCCGAACGCGGAGGGAACCGGCTCGGTCCCGCCCGGGACCAGCCATCCATACAGAGCCAAGGGACCGGGTGCCTGGAATTCCATGGGTTCCCCTCCCGCGTGCCCGGGTCCGGTCCCGGTCACTGCCCCGGAGCAGCCTGCCAGGATCACCGCCAGGGCGATCGACCGGTCAGCCCTCATTTCACGTGCTCCCCTTTGTCGAAGAAGTCGAAGAGCTTGGGCGCCTGCGACTTCAGGTACGTCGGATCCGCGTGGAACAGCGAGAACGCTTCCGCGTAGAACTCCGCGATTCCCGTGGACGCCTTCTTCTTGGTCTCATTCTGGGCGTACTTCGTCAAGGGGGGGATCTTCTCCTTGGCGACCAGGTCGGCGAACGCCTTCAATCGCACCGTCCGGCTGCCGCTTTTGGTGGCCGCCACTGCGGTCTCGGCCGCACGCAACTTTTCCCGGGCCGCTTCGACCACGCCCAGCGCCGCCTGTTCGCGCTTGGCCACTGCCATCAGATCGCCTTGCCGCGTTTCCACTGCCGAGTAGTCGGTCAGCGCAGGGTGCTTCGACGAAGACGCCTTGTCCAGCGCCACACGCTGGGTGTCTCGGTTCGCGATCGCCGTGTTCGCCGTTGCCTCCATGGTGGCGATGTTGCCGCCGCTCCGATTGTTGGAGAACGCCTCGATCGTGTTGGTCGCCTGGCGCATCGCCCCTTTGTACGCGGCAGACGCCCCCTGCTGGGCCTTCGGGTACTTGGCGGCCTTCTGGTTCGCGGCGTTGTGTGCGGTGTTCAGAGCCCCGAACAGCGGGGCGGCCTTCGCCACCTGTGCGTTGAACGGTTCGATCTTGCGGTTGACGTCGGCCTGGGCCTCGTTGCGGGCTGCCGTGGTCCTGAACTCCTCGGCGCCCTCCACTGCGTGCCCGACTTCGTGGAGGATGGTCTGGAAGCTCGCCGGCGCGGCGTCAGTTTGATCGCCGATGAAGTTGCTGAGGTCGGACGAGAATGCGGCGTCTGCCAAGCTCAGGGTCGCGGCGCTCGTCGCGGCCTTCTTGTCGTCGGAGAACTTCTGGCTGGTCTCGTACAACCCGCTGAGCGCCTGGCCGCCCCTCTCGATCGAGTGCATCCGCTTCAGCACGACCCCGCTCAGGGCCGCCTTCTCCTTGCCCGAAAGGCGGGACAGGGCCGCCTGGATCTTGTTGAGTTCGTCGAGGGTCCAGGTCGCGTCGCCGTCCTCGACAAACGAGAAGCCGAAGTTCGTCTTCAGCCCAGCCTTGCCGGTCGCGATGTCCTTGAACGTGGCCGCCACCGTGGCCGGCCCCGAGCCGACCAGGGACGCCGTGGCGTTACCAGCCCCGTCGATCCGCAAGGTGACGCGGCCCCTGGGAGCCGGCCCTCCCCCCCTGGGCGCGTAACCGATCTGCGTGACCATGTCGCTTTCCGAGCCCCACTGCGAGCGCGCGCCGAGTTGCGCGATCACGTTGTACAGGTGCACCTCGGCCTCGCTTCCCGCGGCCGCGCCGTCGACCTTGATGGTCTTGCCCAGCTCCGGCGACTTGGTCCCCTGCTTCGACTTGATCTCGGCGATGGGCACGTCCTTCTTGGTGCCCGGGGCCGGCGGGTTGAGGGGGTGAACCGCGTTGTCATACAGCAGCACTGTCGACCCCGGCCCGCCCGCGCCGCCTCCCGTGCCGGCGCCCTGCGACTTCCCCACGTCGGCCGGACCGTCCAGCGATGCCCAGGTGCGCGGGCCCACGACCGCGTCTGCCTTCAGTGCGTGCGAGTTCTGGTAGTCCAACAACGCCTTGCGCGTGAGCGGTCCGAACATCTCGTCCACGGCCAGGAGCGGCTGCGCCCCATGGGCGTTCAGGCGTTCCTGGGCGTAGGCGACTTCCTTTCCCTGGCTTCCGGCCCGGACCAGTCGGCGCTGCTCTGGGGGGATCGATGACACTCCACCCGGCTCGACCGGTGTCGTGCCGCCGGGAGGTGTGGTGTCCGCCGCCGGTCCCAGGACCGATTCGGAAGGCGTGTCGGAGTCGGATCCCCCGGGGCTCAGCAGGGCACGCCCCTCCTCGTAGCCCATCCCCCGCAGTCGCTGGCGCACGCCGGCCGTTCCCCTTGTCGTCGCAGACCCTTGCTTCGGTTTGCGGGCCGGCTCAATCGGCCGCTTGCTCTCCGGTTCAAACGTCGGTGGCATCGGTGACCCTCCGGAATCCGGACGGGGATTTCACGACTGGATACGACGATTCCATGCTAAGGAAGGGCCGCCGGACCGTCAATTGCGAGAGCCCGTAGCGCATGCTGCCGTAGTGCCAGGATGTCCCTGTGAGTCAAAGGGGGACCCCATCGAGGCATTCGTTGGGTGGACGGGATGGCGCCGGATGGATAGGGAAATCAATCTCGATGTGATATCCTGGGACACTAATTCCGGGCCGACATCCCGCTTCTTGGCGCACTCGACGATGCCCTCCTCGCGGACGGTCCAGGCGATAGTTTTGACCTCAGGGAGCGACATGCAGGAGACTTCCATCCCCGAACAAGCGGCAAAGCCGACAGATGCCCCCATGGCCGACGGGCGTCTGTACGTTGTGATGCTAAGCGTCCACGGCCTGGTCCGTGGCGAACAAATCGAACTGGGACGCGACGCGGACACCGGTGGGCAGGTCCAGTACGTTGTGGATCTGGCCAGGGCGCTTTCGGCGCACCCAGACGTGGAGCGGGTCGATCTGTTCACGCGCCAAATCTTCGACCGGAAGGTCGATCCCGTCTATGCCGAGCCCGAGGAGCGCTTGGCCGAGTGCGCCTGGTTGATCCGTGTGCCGTTCGGTCCCCGGCGTTACCTGCGCAAGGAGGTCCTGTGGCCGTATCTGGACGAACTGGTGGACGGCGTCCTGGCCCACCTGCGGCGCATTGACCGGTTCCCGGACCTGGTGCACGGGCACTATGCCGACGGCGGATTGGCTGCGTCGCGACTGGCCGCTCTGCTGGGGGTGCCGATGGGCTTTACCGGGCACTCGCTGGGCCGCGTTAAGCGTCAGCGACTGCAAGCGCGGGGCCTGGACGTTCGGGTCATCGAGGAAAGGTACAATATTTCGACGCGTATCGAGGCCGAGGAAACGGCCCTGGATGCTGCGAAGATCCTGGTGGCCAGCACTGCCCAGGAGATCAAGGAGCAATACGGCCTGTACTCAAACTTCCGGGCCAAGCATGCCCGTGTGATCCCGCCTGGGGTGGACCTGGCACACTTCCGGCCGCTACGACGGTTCGAGGGACGGGCCCCTATCGAGGACGAAATCGGCCGCTTCTTGCGGGATCCGCGCCTGCCCATGGTCCTGGCCCTGTCGCGCGCCGATGAGCGCAAGAATGTACCCGGCCTCGTGCGTGCCTTTGGGCAGCATCCTGAGTTGCGGCGTCGGGCCAACCTGGTCCTGTTCCTGGGCAACCGCGACGACATCCGAGCGATGGACGACGAGCCCGCACGCGTGTTGACCGATGTGTTGCACGAGGTGGACTCCCAGGACCTGTACGGGTCCGTGGCGCTGCCCAGGGCCCATCGACGTGACGAGGTGCCGGATGTCTATCGGGCTGCCGCCCGCTCGTATGGAGTCTTCGTCAATCCGGCCCTGACCGAGCCATTTGGCCTGACCCTGCTGGAGGCGGCGGCCAGTGGCCTGCCGGTCGTCGCCACGAACGACGGTGGTCCCAAGGAAATCCTGTCGCATTGCCACAATGGCGTCCTGGTCGACCCGCTGGAAACGGCGGCGATGGGCGACGCGATCATGGATGCGTTGTCGGACCGCGGGCGCTGGAAAACGTGGTCTCGCAGCGGGGTACGTAATGCCAGCCGAGCCTACACCTGGGCGGGGCACGTCCAGCAGTACGTTTCACGGATCCACGCGGTTCAAAAAAAATGGAAGCGGACGATCCGGGCCTTGCGACCGGTCCGGTTGCCTCGCCTGAAGCGGTTGGTGATAGCGGACCTGGACGGGACGCTGTTGGGCGATCGGGACGGGCTGCGAGCCTTGCTGGGCCGCCTGGATGGCGCGCCGATGCCCACCGGATTGGGCGTCGCCACGGGGCGAACGTTGGCTAGTGCTCGCAAGGTGCTGAAGGAGTGGGGTGTGCCCGAACCGGACGTCTGGATCACATCGGTCGGCGCGGAAATCCACTACGGCGCGCGTCTGGTGGCTGACGATGTCTGGGAGCGCCACCTGGACTGGCGCTGGGATCGGGACGCGGTGCTTGCGGCGATGGGCGAACTACCGTGGCTGGTCGAGCAACCGGCGTCGGAGCAGCGCCGCTTCAAGGTCAGTTTCAACGCAACGGGGGGCGAGGCACCCGACCGGCGCCGGATTGTGCTGCACCTGCGGGAGCGGGGCATCCGCGCCCACGTGATTGCGTCGCACAGTCGCCATGTAGACGTACTGCCGCTGCGGGCGTCGAAGGGTACCGCGGTGCGCTACGTGATGGTGAAATGGGGCCTGGACCCGGACCAGGTGTTGGTGGCGGGCGACTCGGGCAACGACGAGGATATGCTGCGTCTGAACACCTGGGCCGCTGTCGTCGGCAACCACGACCCGGAACTGGAATCGCTGCGAGGCGCGCCCCGTGTCCATTTCGCCCAGGCCTGCAACGCTGCTGGAATCCTTGAAACCGTCGAGATCACGAAGTTCCTGGAACCCCGTCCCCTGGGCAAGCGCGAGGAAACATGAATCTGGAAAAACTGGAAGCCCTGATAACAAAACATCGTCGCCCCCTGTACCTTTTGCTGCAACAACTGATTCGCGCCGGGCGGCCGTTCCTGCTGCCGACCGATCTTGACGCCGTGTGGCGGGAGTTTGTCGCGACCCCGGCGGGTGCGCCGCTGGCCGGTACGGATATCGAGTCCATCATGGTCGACGTCCAGGAATGTGCGGTCTCGGCGCCTTGGGTGATGTTGGATGTGCGTCCGCGCGTGGCCGCCAACCGCTATCTTCGGCTCCATGCGGAAGAAGTGCTGATAGACGAAGTGACGCCGTCGGACTTCCTGCGCTTCAAGGAACGCTTGGTCGAACCCGACCGCCCTGCCGACGAATGGATGCTGGAACTGGATTTCAAGCCCTTTGGCCGGGACATGCCGCGTATGACGGAGCCCCGCTCAATCGGCCGGGGGGTCGAATTCCTGAACCGCGCTCTGTCCAGCCGGCTATTTCGCAGTACCGACGGCACTGGGCCCCGGGCACTTCTGGAATTCCTGCGCGTCCACCAGCACGACGGGCGTCCGCTGATGTTGGACAGGCGGATCACCGTCGTGCCAGAGTTGAGGGAAGCGGTTACGAACGCCCTGGAACACCTGGCAGGTTGTGATGACGCCCAGGGATGGGACGAGGCGGGGCCCGAACTGGAGGCGCTGGGCTTTTTGCGGGGGTGGGGCGACACCGTGGGGCGCATGCGTGACACGCTGAGTCTGCTGCTGGACATTTTGGAGGCTCCGTCCCCGGCCGCTCTGGAAACGTTCTTGGCACGCATCCCGATGATCTTTCGGGTGGCGATCCTGTCGCCCCACGGGTTTTTCGGCCAGTCGGGCGTGTTGGGGATGCCAGACACCGGCGGCCAAGTGGTGTACATCCTGAACCAGGTGCGGGCGCTGGAACGCGAGATGCGCCATCAGATCAAGGAGCAGGGGTTGGACATCGTGCCCGAGATCCTGGTCGTGACTCGGCTGATTCCCGAAGCGCGGGGAACGACCTGTGACCAGCGCCTGGAGCCGATCGTCGGCACCAGGAACGCCCGGATCCTGCGAGTCCCGTTCCGCACCCCCGACGGCAGCGTGGTTCCACACTGGATCTCGCGATTCGAGATCTACTCGTACCTGGAGCGTTTCGCACTGGAGGTCGAGGCCGAACTGCTGCGCGAGATGCGTGACCGTCCCGACCTGATCGTCGGCAACTACACCGACGGGAATCTGGTCGCGTGGCTGCTGTCCCAGCGGTTGGGCGTCACCCAGTGCAACATCGCCCACGCGCTGGAAAAACTGAAGTACCTGTTTTCGGCGATGTACTGGAAGGCCAACGAGGATCGCTACCACTTCAGCAGCCAGTTCACGGCGGACCTGATCGCGATGAACGGGGCGGATTTCGTGATATCCAGCACCTACCAGGAGATCGCTGGTGCCGGCCGCGGCGTGGGCCAGTACGAGTCCTATCGGACGTTTACGATGCCCGGCCTGTACCGCGTACTTGACGGGATCGACGTCTTCGACCCCAAGTTCAACATCGTGTCCCCGGGCGCCGACGACACGGTCTTTTTCCCATGGCGCGACCAGGAGCGGCGGTTGGTCGAACTGCACCCCGAAATCGAAAGCCTGGTGCTGGGCGGGCCCGACGACCAGTCCCGTGGGCAACTAAAGCGTCCCGGACTGCCGCTGCTGTTCAGCATGGCCCGCATGGACCACATCAAGAATCTGACCGGTCTGGTGTCGTGGTACGCCGAGTCGCCGGACTTACAGGAGCGGTCCAACCTGCTGATCATCGCCGGGGCCGTCCGGGCCGACCAGTCGGAGGATGAGGAGGAACGACACCAGATCGGGATGATGCATGAACTGCTGGACCGCCACGGGCTGGATGACAAGGTGCGCTGGGTCGGGGCGCGTCTGGACAAAAACCTGTCCGGCGAACTGTACCGGTGGGTGGCAGATCGACGCGGCGCGTTCGTGCAACCTGCGCTGTTCGAGGCGTTTGGCCTGACGGTGATCGAGGCGATGGCGTCGGGCCTGCCGACGTTCGCGACACGGTTTGGTGGGCCGCTGGAGATCATCGAGGACGGGAAATCGGGTTTCCATGTCGACCCGACACGCGGGGACGAGGCGGCGGCGCGCATGGCGGACTTCCTGGCGCGGTGCGCAGACGATCCGACTGTGTGGGAACGGCTGGCCGAGGCGGGTATCGCTCGGGTCGAGGAACGCTATACCTGGGGCCTGTACGCACGGCGGATGCTGACACTGTCGCGGATCTACGGCTTCTGGAAGTTCATCACCCGACCCGAGCGAGAGGAAACCGGCCGTTACCTAGAGATGTTTTACAACCTGATGTTCAAGCCGCTTGCAGGGCAGACGGGGCGGTGAGGGCGGGTACGCCACCATCCAGAAGACAATGTCCGGCGTCACTCCGCCAAACTCAATGAATGCCTCAACCGAACCCCACCTGACCAGCCAATGTATCCGCAAGGTCTGGCCACGATGGGCGGACGCACTAATCTTCGTGAAGCCGTAGGCCGTCGTGGCGTGGCTTGCTTCGTTCAGTCGTCGGAGTCAGGCGTGGTGGTCGAGATCGACGCCGGCCGTGCGCACCGCACGCCGGTCAGGTAGAAGGCAAAATCTTTCGGATGATAGGCCAACGATCCAACCCGCACGTCGCTGGGGTCGACGCTCAACCATGATCCCCCGGTGAGGGGCGCCCAGGACGAGTCGGACGCTTGCTGGTCGAGCCACTCCGCCACGTTCCCAGCCATGTCACAGAGCCCGAAGGCGCTAAGTCCATGCTCGAAATGGCATGGTGGGGCAAGACCTCGGTAGCCGTCGAAGGGCCAGTCGGCCTGCGCCGTGGGGATGCTGTAGTCGGGGTAGCCGAAGGGCGGGTGCTCGCCCAGATTTCCCCCGTCCCGGCGAAAGTCCCCGGGCCACGGATACGCCCAGGTAGTAGCCCCCCGCGCGGCTCGCGCCCACTGAGCCTGCGTCGGGAGCGTCATCCCACGCCAGCGGCAGTACGCTACGGCCTGCCCGTAACTGACACAGGGCGCCGGGACGCCTTCGCCCCCTTCCTGCACCAGCGTGACGCAGAAGCCTTGGAGTTTCAGTGGTGGGCAGGCGCCCGCCTCGGTGCACTGGCGGAGGTCGGCGACGGTCGCTTCGGCGCGATCGATATCGAACGCAGGCACATGCACAAGGCGGGGCCTGATGTAGCCACGAGGGGCGTCTTGAATCCGAGTATCGCCGACCCAGGCGTGTCCGGCGGGCACTCGACATGTGCGGTCCTCGTTTCCCGACGGCTCGTGGCAGACACGATCGGGTGTCGACTGGTCGCCTCCCCACAGGTCGGGTCGGGCAAGGATAGCCTGCTCCACGGAGGCCACGACCTGCTCCTCCGTGTCGAACATTGGGATGCGGATCCCCACCGGCGGCAACGCTGTCGCGCCCGACTTCTCGAGCACCACGCTGAGGGCCGAGAGCGTCTCGGGCTGCACGTAGTGTACGTAGGTGAAAAAGGGTACGACGCGTTTCCCGGCGAACTCGGGCAGGGCGGCGATACGCATCGCGTCTGGGCTTGGGCCATCCGACCAAATCGGGAAGCCGAGGAAGACCGTGTCTGCGCTGGTGACATCTGCTGGAGCCAACTGGGGATGTTTTTTGGCAGAGGCGCCAGGCAGTGCCGGGAGCCCCTGAGGAGGACTCCCGTAGCGCACGAAACGTGCATCGAGCATGGCGGCGATGGCCAGCCCGGCGACAATTGTGCGTCCCGTGTACGAATGCACGGCGACGAGCACTTGGGCGCTATCCTCGGTCGCCGGATTGTCTAACTCGTCGACATTCGGCCCTGCCGATTGCTTACTACAGCCCGGGAGTGTCATCACAACCAGGGTCATTGCCAAAATCAGATGGCCTTGTTTCACGACTCACCTTTCTTTGAATAGCGCCCAGCCGTTCGCAGGAACAATTCAAACCCCTGCCCAATGGCGGGTGCCCCGTTCATTGCACCAGCATCGACGGAAGCCACTCGCTAACCGAAGGTTCAATGCAACCACTGGATTCGATGAACCTTATCCTAGTCCAAGGTGAAGAGTTGCGCCGCAGATCGGCCGTCATTATCGCGCCGGTGAACCCCGTCGTGCGGGGCAAAAAATCTTCACCCGTGGAGTATATGTCCAGACTACCGTCGTCGACATGCGAATGTATCCGAGATCCTCACACGCTACACGCAGGGATCGGGTTCTTGTCTGTATCAGTCGCTCAGTTGGATGACACGCTTGCCAAAAGCTTCGCCGCGCAGGAGCCCGATAAATGCGGTTGGCGCCTGTTCCAGCCCTGCGATCATTTCCTCGCGGTACTTGATCTTGCCCTGTTTGACCCAGGCGATCATTTTGCTGGCAAATTCCGGATAGAGATGCCCGAAATCGTTGAAGACGATGAACCCCCGCATCGTGATCCTGCGGCGCAGTATTTGTCCCATCAGGAAGTTCATCCGGTCCGGACCTTTAGGCAAGGACGTTGCATTGTATTGTGAGATCAAGCCGCACAGCGGGATGCGCGACGCTGGATTCAGCAGCGGCAGAACCGCGTCGAAGACGGCACCGCCGACGTTTTCGAAATAGACGTCGATGCCATCGGGCACCGCCGCTTTCAACGCATCGGCAAACCCCTCAGCCTTGTGGTCGATACAAGCGTCGAACCCCAAGGTTTCAACCACATGGCGGCACTTCTTTGCCCCGCCGGCGATACCGACAACGCGACATCCCAGAATTTTGCCGATCTGGCCGACTGTCGCGCCCACCGGCCCGCTGGCCCCTGCAACCACAAGTGTTTCACCAGCTTTCGGCTGCCCGATTTGTGTCAATCCCGCCCAAGCCGTCAGGCCCGGCATTCCAAGGACGCCCAGAGTCCACGACGGATTTTCCGGGTTCTTGCCCATGTTGATGACGCCATTGCCATCGGACAGCACATAATCCTGCCAGCCGCCGTACGCGCCGACCCAGTCCCCTTCGGAAAATCCGTCCACGTTTGACGTCACAACCTGCGAAACGGTTCCTCCCACCATCACGTCGCCAATTTCGACAGGCGCGGCGTAGGAGGGCGCGTCACTCATCCGGCCCCGCATGTACGGGTCCAGCGACAGATATTCATTGCGCAGCAGCATCTGGCCCTGGGCGGGTTTCGGGATGGCGACGTTTTCCAGCCGTAGCGTATTTTCGTCAGGTTCGCCCCGAGGGCGCTGAGCGAGCACGATCCGGCGGTTGACGGTGTTTGATTGGCTCATGGTCCGGTCTCCCTGCTAGGTTGACTGACAATCTAGTCATCTTGTCAGTCAGCGTTAGAGGCGCAGGCAGTTCCTACACACCTACCGGCAGGCCAAACGGGCCGATGAGGGCCGGCACGTGGGGTGCGTAAGGCGGTCGGTTCACCGGTAATCCCTTCTTCGTTCGGCGATCCCGTGGGCCAGGCGGTCGGCCAGTTCGTGGATAGCCTGCTGGCGTTCCTGGGTGCTGTCGGCGGGGTCTCCCGGGTACAGGAGTGCCAGAGGACCCAGGTTCAAAAATGCCTTTGGTGTGGCCTTTCGGGGCCTTAGCACCACCGTAAACGTGTCATGGTCGGACACCAGCGCCACGTGTACGCTGTCATCCGCGACAGCCCGGATGCTGCCGATTCGAAACCCGCCGCCATTTGTGTCCCGGAACTCGAAACGTGCCAGGATCTGCGAAACGAATCCGTGCAGTTTTTCCGCGACCGAGCGGGACGACGCGCCGGCTGTAGCGGCCCTATCGCGAAGGGGCCTCGTCATCTGGCGAAGGTCCAGGACCGACTGCCAAAGGCGCCTCTGAAATACTTTTTCGTGGGACCAGACGAATGCCCGCATCGAAAGGTCCGCTACCTTCACACCACGGTGAAACAGCCACGTTCGCTCGTCGTCCATCCGGATTTCGTCGGCATCCAGGACGCCGATCATAGCCAGTGGGTGCGGATCCGGGCCGGGCAGTGTGAATCGAAAGTGGGGTCCAACCGGGTCGTCGGGGATCATTTGGATGCTGGAGTCGAATTCCGGCAGCAGTAGCCAGGGGTGGGACATGGATGCTTCTAGGAGTGAAAATGTCTCGTCGGTAAACGCCGCGTGGGCCGCATTCAGCATGCGTTGGTTGCCTTCGAGCCAGACGCTGCATCCGGGGCTGCAAGGTACGGCAGATATCCCCGAGAAGGGCCAGGGATTGCGCTCCGGCGGGATCCGTTCTGAGTCGTTTAGTCGCATCTCAATGAACCGGTTGACGTCTCGTTGGCTGCCGGTCCGGAATGCCTTGACGCAGCATGCCGGATAACCGAGCAGCGCGCCGATCTCACCGGTCGTGTCCCTGGGGCGGGCCGTGGCGGACCAAGCCTCGCCCGTCCGGACTTGAGTCAACCTGGCAAGTCGCTGCACCGATTCAGGATCCTTGCCAAAATACAGGATCGGGTGCCCCTCCGGGTACATGGTGGAATCGACGACCATCAGGTTCGGCATGTCGAATTCGGTGGCGAAACGGCCGATCAGTTCGCGGGGCACGCCTTCCAGTTTTGCGACCGGCTTCAGGCCAGCATTCACGGTGGCACACAGCAGACGGACGTGGGAGTGCCACCAACCAGGCCGCGAGGCTGCCCACGCAACCGGTGGGCGTTCCGCGGCGACATCGTCCGGGTGTTCGTCCCCACCTGAATGCGCGCCACAGACCGGCTGGAAATGTTTTAGAAGTTCCGACGCCGAGGGGACGGCTCTCAGCGAGATCTCGGTCGGTGGACAACGTTTCGTCAGCGCGTCCACCAGCGACAGCGCGATGTCCAGGATGGCCGATACGTCCTCACCGGTGCCCTGCAGCAGGCGGGAGACCTGGCGTGTCAACGGGTCCGTCGTATCCGCGTTAACCCCAAGGTCCAGCCTGACGAATATCCGGCACAGAGTGTCCGCGCGTGCATCCTGAAATTTCCAGGGAATTTCCTGGCCGTACAGGTTTCGCATGGCGGATTCGAACAGCGGGTCGTCGAACTGCGCCGTCGTTAATCCGTCGTGTTGCGCCAGCGCCGCGATCGGGGTGCCGGGGATCAGGCGCATCCGTGAGCCGAGCAGTTTTCCAGTCAGCGTAAAAATCCCGGCTTCTTTGATGATGCGAAGGTTGAAAGCTACGTCTTCGAGCGTCGTCCACGGGGAAAAGAGGATGGTGCTGCAGCCACCGTCCATCGAGCCGAAGACTGCCGGGTGATCGCGTCCCAATTCGACGAGGCACCGGATGGCGTCCAGGTTGTCTTGTGGGGTCAACCCCTTGTTCATCCGCAACAGTTCGTCGCGGGAGAAGTTTTCGATGCCCAGCAGCGTGACCCGGACCCGGTGGCCGGTTCCGGTGGCCAACACGAGGGCCTCCTCGAACCGTACACGGCTGCGCACCAAATCGTCCGCACGCGTGTCGAACTGCCATTCGCACGGGGGCATGTCCAGGTCCAGGGCAATCCGGACCAGGTTTGGCGCGTGGTCCAACAATCGGTCGCCGATCAGCCGGACCTGGACCGGCCGGTCGAAGGGCGGCAGGGTGTGCTTCAGCGCCTCGAACTGCATCCGGGCGTTTTCCAGGGTGAATGTCAGACCGGCCCGGTAGTCGTCCGAGATGTCGCAAAAGGTGCAGCCGGTTGTGCGATCGCATCCGGAAAGGTCGATGTCCAAAAATAATGGGTTGTGTCGCAGACCGCGTGCGTACTTGCACGTCGAGTCCAGCACCACGTAGGGGATCGGGTCGATCTTGCGCGCCAGCGGGTTCATGGCCAAAAAGCCGAAATCCGGGGTCACTTCGTGCATGAACGATGTTGGTTTCCCGGCGACCTCGGGCAGTCCCAGGAAGCGCGTCAATTCCAGCGTCGTGCCGAACAGTGTTTCTAGGCCTTGCCCAGGATCGGCGGCCCCCATTCCGCGGGTCCCGGCGAGTGCCGTCCGCAGGCCCGGACAGCGATCGCCGATTTGTCGAAGGAAATCGGAGGACGGGGCGATGTTGAAGACCGCCCGAGTCGGCTTGAAGGCGTCGAGGTAGTCGAGCAGCGCCGCCATGTCCCCCGGTTCCAGGCCGATCCCGTGCTCGCCTCTGACGAATTGGTGGGAAGCGTGGGCCAGTCCGAACCGAAGCCAGTGGGAAAAAAGCCCCCGTCCCTTCACGAATCCATGGATATAGGGGAATTGGATCCCGCGGATCGGGCGGTCGGCAGCGATGAATTCGATCAGGACCAGGCGTTCCATTCGCCCCGTTCCTCTGCCTTGTTGCCTGGAATCGCCGATCAGCGGTCGGGTGGCCGCGTCCGACCTCGTAATCGACTGGCTAGTCTAGCACTGGGTCCTCCAGGCGACCACGGGTCGTTGACCTCCAGCAATCGTATCGTCCAGGTTCCGGCGTTCCTGTTGGTCGCGCGAGGGGTTAGTGGCGGTCGTAACGTCGGACGGCCACGACGACCTTCGGCAGTCGGCGGTGGGCGTCTTCCAGGGCGTCGACGACATCCAGCGGCACGACAACCTCGTTTAGCCCCTTCTCCTTCTGAACGCTGTAAAAGTAGGTTCGCGTGGCCTCGTTGAATCCTTGACCGCGGTTGTGGCGTGGGGCAAGGATGGCCTCCCAGCGCTTCCGAGGCAGCACCTTCTTGAGTCCTTCCAGCGACATCGACGTACATTGGTTGTAGACGCCGTGATAGTCGGATGCCAGGCGATAGCGTTTGTGCAGCGGGTACTCTTTGACCCACACCGCGCTTTTAAGCAGGCCCTCGTAGTAAGCCAGGATGCGACGTTCTTCCTTTGGGGTGACCTTGATTTCGTAACCTATCGAATCCCGGAACGACTGTTGTTTCGCGAAGTATTTCCGTATGGCCTCGGGACCGCGCCAAACTCGCATCACGCCTTCGCCTTGAAAACGCAGGTATCCCCATACCTTGCTGTAGCGGCCGAAGTCGAAAATGACCGCTTCGTCGGAATCGAAGGTCCGGACGCGGACCGCCGTGTGCCCTATGGGGTGGTCTCCGTAGGGCATGCCGACGATGACCTCCAACGCAGACGCGGACGCCGGCGCCAGCAAAAGGAAGCAAAGGAACACCCAGATCGCATTTGTGCGTTTCATCCCCACCACCGATGTAGGACGACGTTGGAACTGGTGATCCGCATGCCGAGTTTTTGCAGGACCCCCAGGGCTTCAAAGTTGTTCATCAACGTACGCACCGTGATTGCGTGGACTCCCAGGGAATACATCCGTGCCAGCGCGTGCTGGTTCAGGGCGTCGCCGATGCCCCGGGTGCGGACATCAGGCTGCACACCGATGAAGTCCAGGCTGGCAAGCGTTCTGTTGGTCGCGTCCGATATGGCCCGGTTCAGGCGGGTGCTGATGAATCCCAGAATGGTTCCGTCACGGGTTCGAGCCACCAATGATGTCGTGTCCGGGTCCTCGGCGTACCTGCGGATCAGATCTTCGTACAGCAGGCGCACCTCGTCACGGTCGAATCGCGGGTCGTAGGCGAACCGGTTGTGGACGTGGCTGCGGCCGGCAATCGCTGCGACGTCCTCGACATGGTCTGGGCGCATCACCTCGATGACCAGCCCCGCGGGATGCGCCGAGACCACTCGGGTCGGGCGGACCACGCCGGCGATTTCACCGGTGACTACCCTAAATCCGTTGCGTTCCAGTGCGTTTAAGGCGACCAGATCGCCAGAGGCGACCCGAGCAGTAACCATGTCGGCCCGGCCCTCCAGATCCTCTACCAAGGCGCTCACCAACCGGCGCACGACCCCGAACCGGCCGTCGTCTGCGGACAGCACGTGGCGGATAGACCACATCCGGCGGCCAAGGCGCTGGCTCAGCAGGGTGTCGGGAACGACCTGGATCAACCCTTCCAGGTGCCCCTCGCGGACCTCGAACAGCACGCGGGTGTCGGCCCGGTCCATGCCGCCCAGCAGGTAGGCGGTCATCGCATTCTTGTCCACGCCCAGAGTGCGTAACTGGTGATTCCTATGTGGATACCGGCGCAGTAGTGCGCTCAGGTCAGGCAGCAGGTCATCGGGCAGGCGTTCGGCCCGTTCAATCCTGTTAAGTGGCCTGGGTCCGTGTCTTCTGCGGGGCAGCAACGGCACCGCATCTGCCGGCTGGATTGCGTTCGGTCGTGTCCGGGTGCGCATCAGGTTACCTAGTGGACGCCACGGATCCGAAAAGCCGGACAAATCGGCGTCCCGATGGGATCGGTAGCATTCCGGGCGCCTCGGGTCAACTTTCCGGTGGTCGGGCCAGGTAGTTTAGCGCGGGCTGATGCGTTCGGTACGTGTTCGTGGCACGCGGGGCGGGCAGCCTCAATTGACGGTCGGCGATGGCGGTCCATTCGCGTACTCGAAACCGGACTGCGTATAGGCGCGGTCCCGGCGGAAACAGAGGGTTGACCACGGTGGAAACAGTGTGGCGGTCCCGGTGGAAACGGAGGGTTGACCACGGTGGAAACAGTGTGGCGGTCCCGGTGGAAACGGTGTGTTGGCCACGGCGGGCCTTGTGGCTCCAGGCTGGGGTGGACCGGCCCCGGCAGGTTGCTGCGTGCGAGGGACGCTGGTCGAGCGTGCGACGCTTAGATTGGGTGCTTCGCGGCTATTTATTGTTTGTAAACAACGGCTTACGATTTTAATCGCCCTTCTGCGCAGCCACGGCACGTCCTTCGCAAAGGATTCGGCATGACCCATTGTGGAGCTCGACCATGACATCGATTTCCAGCCTGGTGCCGGTCGTTAAACGCATCTCGCGGTCCATTGCCCCCACGGTCCGGTCCGAGGTCGACCGGGAAGACATGTTCCAGGAAGGCGTCGTCGGTCTGCTGGAGGCCGCGACCCGTTACGAGGGGGGCCACGGGTGCAGTCTGCGGACGTTTTCCACGAAACGTGCGTCTGGCGCGATGCTGGATCACCTGCGTGGCATGGTCCGGCGCAACCGCGAGGCACCAGCCTGCCACACGGCCGAGAGTGGGGTCCAAATCCACTGGGCCGCCGACTCCCGTTCGCCCGAATCGGTGCTGGCCCTGCGACGATTTCGGACGTTCTTGCGAGACGGGTGGGCGCTCCTGCCGCGGGTCGAACGCGAGGTGGTGCGCTTGCGGTTCTTCGAGGATTTGACGGTCCGCGAGGCAGCCGCCCTGATGCGGGTCAGCCCCGCCACGATCGTGCGGGCCGAGCAGCGTGCCATCGTGATGCTGCGTCAGGGGTTTGAGGCCCGCGGGCAGCGCCGTTAACGAGGAGGGCGGCCCGGGCCGGCTTTTGGATGGACCCCCGGTACGGGGGAAACTGTTGAATTTTATTGCAGGTTGCCACCGACCACGATCACGCCGTGTTCGGTGCCGGCCTTCAAGTCGCCGATGCGCAGTTCGGCACCGGCGGGCAGCCCAGGCAGCAGCCCGTCCAGCGGAATCGAGGGGATCGGGAACGAGAACGACTGGTTTTCCAGGCTCTTGATCAATTGGGGCAGAAGGCCCACAACGATGTCCGTGATCAGGTCGAAGCCGCCGTCGTCGAAGATTTCGGTTTCCATGAACCGGACCTTGCCGATGTGTATCCCGATTTCGTTGCCAGTCGCGAAGATATTGGCCTCCATCTTCAACTGGAGCCACGCCCGCATCGCGATGTTGAAACCGAACGCGTCTCCCTGGATGTCCAGGTACAGATCGCCGATCTGGAGTTCCTGCATATCGCCGCAGTCGTCGAGGATTGGTGGCAGATAGGCGTTCGGTGTGATGACCAGGTTGTCGACCGACGAACTGCCGCCGCCGCCCATCAGTCCGCCCAAGTCGAGGGTCTGGTTGATCATTCCGGTTCGCCACAGCATGAACAACAGCTCGTTGACCAGGTCCAAACGGATGCCGGCCTGGATACCGGGCTCGACGCCGAAGTCGAACATCGCGGGATCCGGGTCGACGCTGTTGCAACCGGCCCTAAGGATGGAGCCCAGCGGCTCGTGGTCAACGGCGTGTTCGGTCAGGACGCCGACATTCAGACCCAGGCGGCCACCGTCCTCGGTAAAGGTCACCGACGAAAGCGACAGCGCCAGGTCCAGGTCAACCGGCGGGATCCCCAGGATCGACGGGATCTGGACCGTTTGCTGGATGTCCAGCATCCCAAGCACCTGCTCGATCAGATCGCCGATCAGCGGGACCACCAGCGGCTCAAGCAGGTCGATCAGTGGCTGTGTGATGAAACTGACCAGCGGTCCCAGCACGTAGTCGCGAATTACATCGTTGATCCCGCCGACCAGTTGCGACAGGTCGTAGGTGCCCAGGTCGATACCCAGGCCAGGCACCATGCCCAGGTCGATCATCAGGCCGGCGAGTGGGTCAATTTCCACGTCCGTGATTTCCAGTTGGAAGTCGCGGCCTTCAACCGAAACTGCACCGCCCAGGGGCATGTCGATGTCGAAACTGACGCTGACGCCCAGGCGCCCGACGCGCATCGTTGACGACGTGGCGACGCCCGGGTCCAGCAGCGGGTAGGAATTGCCGAACGCGGTGGCGCGGGCATGGACGTAGAACGCCAAGTCGAGTCCCAGCAACACGTTTTCGAACGCGATGCCGGCCTCCATCCCGCCGTCCCGTGTGTCCAGCGATACATGCGGCGTCCCCAGGGACACGTCGGTGACCGTGACCCGGACCTCCAGGTCGCCCTGGAGCCCGACGCCCAGCAGGGTCAAGTTGATGAGGTTCGGGATCGTCGTAGCGAACGGCGGGATGCCACCGATCAGGTCGACCAGGTCGATGCCCAGCAGCACTTCCAAGATTGTCGCGAAATCGTTCAGGTGTGCAGGATCGTGGTCACCGTCGTCCAGCGCCCGTTGGCCCAAAAACAGCATCGCGCCCTCGGCGAACGTCGCGTCGCCGATGGTGGCCTCGGGGTCTGAGTACAGCCAGCCCTCCGAGTAGTAGTAGCCGCGGGTTACGAACGTCGAAAAACCGAATTCGTCCTTGGCGCTGATCTTCAGGCCATTGACGCCGTGTGCGCTGTCCACGGGCAGTTCGAAGTACCCGTTGGCGTCCAGGGTCGCTTCCTTGCCGTTTACTAAAACCTCGACGACTTTGGACCCGGCCGGGTCGACGGCACGGCCCGACACGACCAGCACGGGCTCGCTGTCGGTCGTGTGACCACGCGGTGGATACAGGTCCTCGAAACCCGGGCCCGTCGTGTCGCAGATAAGCGTTCGGCTGTCCTCGATGGCCTCCCACGGGGCGTCCAGCACCACCTTGACCAAGTAGTGGCCCTCGGCGATCAGTCGCACCTTGTTGTCGGCGATCTTCTTGATGCCCTTTTCGGGGATCACGTACTGGAAGCCCAGGCCTTCGACGACGTTGTCGTATGCGTCGAACACCTTGTGGGACAGGGTAATATCGGTGTTCAGTCCATAGCGAGGCTTGTCTGGATTGATGTACAACTCGACGCGAATCGGGTCGGCGGCGCCGACTGTCAGCACGTCGGTAAATGCCTCCACCTGAAACCCGGGCACCGCGCACGCGACCTCGTAGGTACCTGTCTGGGTCGTCGACACGCGGTGGTCATCGACGTCTACGCCGGCGGCTGCGGTCACTGTCGTCGTCGCGTCTGTGATCACGTTGCCGAAGGCGTCCTCGACGATGCAGGTCACGGTTGCAGGCTGGCCTGCGTGGACCGATGACGGGTCCACGGTGGCGATCGCCTTGGCAGGGTCCGCATGCACAACGTTGAAAGCAGCGGGCGTATCGTCGACGACGTCGAATTCCGGGGCCGCGCAGGTCGCGGTGTAAGTCCCGGCCTTCGTGGGTGTCGCGTCGTGATCGGCCAGCGCCAGACCCTCCGACGGGTCGATGGCTACTGTGGTGGATGTGTCGACCGATTTGCCCTGGTCGTCGGATACGGTACACGCGATGTGTACGACCTCGCCGGCACGGATTTCCGCCCGGTCGGGTACCGTGTCGACCTTTGGCGGGAACCCCGAAACCAGCCCGCCTTGGCAGGCGACCGCCGCCAGTGGTACGACAGCCAGGACCCAAGTTGCCAATCGCGTGAAGCGAACCATATCCAGGCCTCGAAGAACAGGGAGTCGCATTATAGCCAAATCGCGGAATCTAGTTGCAGTCAGCGATTAATTCGGTGTGTGCGGCGACCCTGTGCGGTCTAACGGGGCGCGCCCGTGACCGCCGTTCCGATGATCTTTTTCCCTGTGGTATTATCCCGGCCGGTCTTCCGGAGGGGACTGAGTGCGCTTCGCCTGGGCATTGACTGTTTCGTTAGCGCTGCTGGGGCTGGCGGTTCCGGCTAGCGCAAACCCACTGGACACGTTTGGCGCGACCTCGGCGAACATCGCCATGGGTGGCGGAGCGACCGGACTGGCGGGTTCGTACGACGCCTGCTGGTACAATCCGGCGGGCCTGGGGCAACTGGACGGGTTCGATCTGGGTATCGGGACGCTTGTGTACCGGCCCTTCCTTAAAGCAACGACCCATGCCGAGGACGGCACCGGACGGATCGTTCCGGCGACCTCGGCCCGCGCCGATACGACGCGTGCGTTGATGGACATCGGCCTGGCCAGCCCGATTCCCCTGGGGAAAAAATATCCAAGGCTGCTGTTCGCGGGGCTGCACGTCGCGTTTCCGGTCGGGTCCATCTATGCGGTGCGCGAGCGGCCGGTCCAGGAGGCGTACTTCCCGTTCATGGAGGACCGCAATCGCCGCCTGGTGTTGAACGCTGCGGTGGCCCTGCGCTGGAAGTGGGCGATGCTGGGGGTCGGCGTATCGATGCTGCCAGACGTCATCGGCCGCGTGGACGTGGATTTCACGAAGGATAGCAGTGCGAACCAGGCGTTGATCGACGTCAACATGAGCTTGGCCCCGACGATCGGTGCGATGGTGGCGCCGATTCCGGGTCTGACGATTGGTTTTACGTGGCGTGGCGCGAATCGGACCTACATCGAGATCCCGGTGTCGGCGGTGCTGTCTGAAAAGATCGCGGCTGTGCGGCTGAAGGTGCTGGCGTACGACTTTTCGACGCCTCACCAGTTTGCGCTGGGCGCGGCGTACCGGACCGGCCAGTTCACGGTCGCGGGCGACTTGACTTACTCGCTGTACAGCGACTTCCAACAGTCGTCGCCGCGAGTGATCCTGTACAGTTCCGGCTCGGATGGGCGGATCGTCAAGGAGACCCGTCCGCCGGATCCGGACTTCAGGAACACGTTTGCCGTGCGCTTTGGCGGGGAATACCGGCCGCTACGAGCGCTGGCGATCCGGGCTGGGTTCGGCTGGGTTCAGTCGCCGGTGCCGGCCCAGACTGGAATAACTAACTTGCTGGACGGTGATCGGTTTACCGGGTCGTTCGGCCTGGGGTTCGATGCCGTAGGCGTCGGCGGTCCACCCATCGGGGTCGACGTGCATGTGGCCTACACGGCGATGGTCAGCAACAGGGACGCGAAGTACGTGTTCGAGCCAGGCAACCCGGGGTATCCCAATGTGGCTGGCGAAGGCGGCGTACTGAACGCGGGTCTGACATTTCGGGCTCGGTTCTAGGCAAGAGGTGCTCACGATGCGTGTTTGGTTCCTGCGCGGGGCCTTGCTGGTCGCGATAGGGATGGTCGCCTTCGGCTGCGGCCGGGACCTGGGGCCCGACCGGGACGGCGACGGCCTGACCGATAAGCAGGAGGCCCGATTCGGGACGGACCCGGACAAGGTCGACACCGACAACGACGGTATCCCCGACGGGGCCGATCCCGAGCCCAACGGCGACGGGCCGCGGATTCTGCTGACGGCTTCGCCAGTCTACGAGATTCAGGGCGGGCAGTTGTGCAGCAACGTCGTGGGCGTCCTGCGCGACGGGTTGGGCCTGCCGATGCCGGGGTGCGAGGTAAAGTTCGAGTGGCCGCTTGGGCCGATTGCCCCGGTCGAATCCAGGGTGGACGGTTCGTACCGCGTGCGGGCGTGTTCTGACCAGCGCGTTCGGGCCAGTGTGACGGCGCGCTACGACGACCCGGACGACCTGTTCCAGGAGGCGATCGATTCGATTGCGCTGTCGCTGGAGGATCCAATTGAACCGGGGGTAAACACGCGGCCGCACGTCGGCGCGGGGCCGCTGAACGGTACGCTTCGGGTGTACGCGCTGGCCCGGCCGTTTGCGGGGTCGCCCCAGCCGTTCGAAGGTGCCCAGGTCGTTGTGCTGAAGGGCGCGCAGTCCTGGGTGCGGTTCACGGGACCCGAGGGCTTCGTGGACCTAGTCGAGCCTGGGCTGGCGGGGCCGATCGACGTTACGGTGGGCGCAAACGGGTTCCGGTTCACGTCGTACCTGGGGGTGGACGCGGCGAATCTGGCGATTTTGATGGTACCGCTGGACCCGGTGCTGCCACGGGACGCCGGCCGGGTAGGTTCGATCCGTGGCGAGGTCAAGGGCTTCCTAGGCGAGGGTGGGCTGGATCACTGGCCGTCGGGCTTCATCACGGACCAGTTCACGAACCCGGCGGCCCCGGTGCCGGTGGCGATCGTCCAGTTGGCGATTCGGGACGTGCCGCTGTCGTCGATGAGCATGGGCAGCGTACTGGAGGCACCGGACCCCGAAAACCCGACACTTCCGATCCCGACCAATATGGCCCTGTGCGGGCTGTCGGACAGGCCGAACGCGACGTGTACCGCGACGTTCCAGATGCGCGATATCCCAGCGGGACAGTACCTGCTGTTCGCGTTGGGTGGGACCGCTAGTTACGTGCTGGACGCCCTGGAGGATCCGTATTCGATGGTGTTCAAACCTCGCGGGCTGGCGATCAGTCGCGTCCAGGTGCTGCCGGGCGAGGAGGTCGAGCAGGACCT